>JABLWX010000039.1 GCA_013178315.1 Candidatus Aminicenantota bacterium | reverse complement strand
ACCGAAGCTGGCTAAAATAGTCATGGGCTATTACCCGGGCTGGAAAAAATCAGAATTCAGCCACAGCCTGATAGATTTTTCCGGCCTGACCCACCTGGCCCATGCCTTCACCAAACCGGACAGCGAGGGCAACCTGGTCATAGACCCGAATTACCTTTACCCCGAGCTGCTGGCCGCGGCTCATGCTCACTCGGTTAAGGTCGTAATGAGCATCGGCGGCTGGGGCAACTGCGAGGGCTTCCCCCCGACGGCCGCTTCACCCGAAAAAAGGAGCCGGTTTATAAGCCAGATCATTGATTTCTGCCAGTCGAATAATTACGACGGGGTGGACCTCGACTGGGAGTTTGTTTCCAGCGAGCAGGAAAGTCAGAACTTCTCCGACCTGGTCAGAGAGCTTTCGACCGCGCTCAGGGCCATGGAGCCGCCGCGGCTGCTGACCATGGCCGCGCCCTCTGGACCGTACTATGGGAAATGGATAAACTTCGAAGAGCTACATCCCTATTTTGATTATATCGCCCTGATGACCTACGATTATCACGGAGCCTGGTCCGACCATTCCGGCCATAATTCCCCGCTTTATACCTGCCAGAACGATCCCTGCGGTTCCTGGGACGATAGCTTCAGCTATGCGGTCATACGGGAGATCCCGCTCGAAAAACTGCTGCTGGGGATTCCCTTTTTTGGGCGTTCCTTTAACACCGGGAAGCTATACACCCCGTCGACCCAGAGCCAGTATTACACCTACACCGATATTCAGAAACTTCTGGCTTCCGGCTGGAAGTACAACTGGGATTTCTGCAGCCAGGTGCCGTTTCTCCTGAGCCCGTCCAGGACCACCCTTCTTTCCTTTGATGACATCCGTTCAGTTTTCCGCAAGTGCCGCTACGTGCTGGATAAGGGACTGGCCGGGGTTATCATCTGGGAGGTAACCGCCGACCGGAATAATGGCCGGCCGGAGTTGCTGCAGACTATCGCCCGGACATTCCGCGTTCCGGCTCAGAAATAACACCCCCGTCTGATGTTGGTTTGGATGCTCCCTTAAACCTCAAGCTTCTCCTCGATCTTTTTTCCGCAACCGGTCGCGGCTGCCGGTAAGAATGGGTCTGGCTGATTTCAGCCATCTTAATTCGGAATGAAGACAAGACGCAGCCTTGGCCAGAACTCAGCCCGGACCAGTACAGACAGCAGCCGATTGGAAGAATCAGGCTCCTGGTTCCTTGACTGAGTTTCCCCGGATACTCGGCCGGGAAAGGATGGAGTAAGATAAGAGGTGAAAAAATTCCGCAAATCGTGAATAATTTAATGGAGATATAGAAAAAAAGAGAGGGTGAAAATGAAAAGCAGGAGAATCTTATTTTTAATTTTCCTTCTTATATTGAGCCTCTTAATTCCGCGGGCAATGCGCGCTGCCGGGGTCTCGTCTCAGGGGGCGGCTGGCGAAAAGCACCATGGATTTTTCCCGGTTTCCGTCTGGTATACCGGGGGCACGGTCCGGGCCCCGATGATTGAGCCGGTCAGCGATAAATCGCGGGCCGAGTGGAAAAAGGACCTGGAACAGATCAAAAAGCTTGGCTTCAACACCGTGCGCTGCTGGCTGGAATGGGCCTACAATGAAAAGGAAGAAGGGAAGTATGATTTTTCCAGCCTGCAACTGCTGACCGACCTGGCAGCCGAAGTCGGGCTGAAGGTCATCTGCCAGGTTTACATAGATTCGGCTCCGGAGTGGGTGGGGAAAAAATACCCGGAGTCAGCTTT
This sequence comes from Candidatus Aminicenantota bacterium, assembly GCA_013178315.1. Taxonomy (GTDB): domain Bacteria; phylum Acidobacteriota; class Aminicenantia; order Aminicenantales; family Saccharicenantaceae; genus Saccharicenans. Next base: position 5,930 of record JABLWX010000039.1, on the reverse strand, counting down.
CGTTGCTTCCAACGACCTCAGGGTTCATTCCCAGTCTTCGCCCGGTTTCTGTTTTGACCACCCCGGCGTACAGGAAAAAATTCTGAATTTCTTCAGCGCGGCCGCCCGGGCGGTCAAGGACAAGCCGGCCTTCTACGGCTGGGACCTGTGGAGCGAACCCCATATCATCAACTGGTCGGAAGTCTACCACCTGGGCGACCTGAGGTACGTTCAGTTCTGCTACTGTCCTTCCAGCCAGGCCCGCTTCCGGGAGTGGCTAAAGAAAAAGTACGGCACGATTGACGGGGTCAACCAGGCCTGGCACCGGACGTTCCGCAATTTTTCCGAAGTTGAGCCGCCCCGCTTTGGCACCATCCTGACCTATACCGACTACGTCGACTGGCAGGAATACATCTCCGACAAGCTGGCCGAGGACCTGGCCCTCAAGGCCCGGGCCATCAAGAAGGTTTTTCCTGAATCGGTGGTCACCAGTCATTCGGCCATTCCCGGGTTGTTCAGCCGGCCTTCCTGGGACGGGACGCCCGACGACCGCAAGATGAACGACAGCGTCGATTACTACGGCGTTTCCATCTATCCCAAGCATGCCGGCGCCGTCCGGCCCTGGACGCCTTTCTTCCGCTCGGCCGGCCTGGATTTCGTCCGGTCGATGAGCCTGAAGAATCAAGGGTTTTATGTGGGCGAGCTTCAAGCCGGCTACGGCGTTTTCGGGATGAAGGTCAGTGTGCCGGTGACGGCCGCCGACCTGCGCGACTGGATGTGGAGCATGGTGGCCTACGGGGCCAGGGCCATTAACATCTACGCTTATTACCCGATGAGCTCCGGCTATGAAGCCGGCGGCTATGGATTGATTGAGCTTGACGGCCAGATTACGCCCCGGGCTGAAGAAGCGGGGAGAATTGCCCGGACCGTCAGCCAGAACATGGACCTGTTTCTGAAGGCCCGGCTGCAGAGCTCTCAGGTGGCCATCGTCTATAACCCGCTGTCTCACATGGTGGGTGGCCAGCAGACTTTTACTTCGGAAGGCCAGCCGGTCGGCTATAACAATCTCAGCGAGTCACTCCAGGGTGTTCACCGGGCCTTCTTCGAGCGGGGAATCAAGGTGGATTTTATCCATGTCCGTGACCTCAAGGATAAGGCGGCCGGCTACCGGTTGCTGATTGCCCCTTACCCGGTGATGATTTCCCAGCCTTACGTTCAGGACCTGGTAAAGTACGTGGAGCAGGGCGGGACGCTACTGGTGGAGGCCCGGGCCGGATGGATCGATGAGAAGGGCTTTGCCTTTCCGGTTATCCCGGGCGGTGGATTGGATAAGGTGCTCGGCTGCCGGGAAGCCCGGTTGCTGCCCATCCAGAAAACTGGCCTGATGACAATCAGCCAGAGTCATCCAGCCCTGCCCTGGCTCAAACCCGGGGATTCGCTGGATACGGTATTTTTTGAGGAGACTTTTGAAATTACCGACAAAAGGGCCAGTGTCCTGGCCACCAGTCCCGACGGACAGCCGATGCTGGTTCTGGCTACCCATGGAAAGGGCCAGGCCCTGATAGCCGGCTCTTTCCTGGGCTCCGCCTATCATCATTTCCGCAATCCCAATAACGGGAAGTTCCTGGCCGGCCTGGCCGAGTGGCTGGGGATAAAGGCCGAGGTGTTCGTGAAGTCCCGGCCGGAGAGTTCCGTGGTGGAGTGGCGCCTGCTGGAAGGGAAGGATTTCCGGTTGCTTTTTGTCTTCAACCGGGGCGAGGAAAAGACCTCGGCGACTCTGACCCTGGCCCGGCCCTGGCCCGGGCTTGAGCTCAGAAACCTGGAGACCGGGGAAAAGATTCTCTTCAACCAGGACCAGAACCGGATGAGTTTCAACCTGGAGCTGGAGCCGCAGGGAGTTAAAGTTTTTCTTATAAAAAAGGTTTAAGATGGTTGGCGGGATGTTCTTTGAAAATTGTCGGAAGATAAGGCAATAAGCAAATGCCAGACGGCGGGAAAAAATCAAATAGACGTTCCAATACGGTTTTCTAAGAATTCCCTATGTTTTGAGCAGGGTGATCAGACATGGCAATAAGAAATGAGAAACGGTTGATAGAAATGCCTGAGTCCCGGAAAAAGAAAATAAAGGCTACCGAGCCAGAGGAACTCATAGTTGGGGCAATCGACATCGGCGGGACCAAGATCGCCTCGGGCCTGGTCAGCCGGTCCGGTCGGGTGCTGTTCAGGTCCAGGGTCCTGGTGACGCCAGAAGGCGGCCAGGCCGTTCTGGACCAGGTGATTTCCCTTTACTATCAACTTGAAGCCGAAGCCGGGAGGCTTGGCCGAAAGCTCGGAGCGGTTGGCCTGTGCGTCCCGGGCCTGGTCAACCCGGCCACCGGCCTGGTCTGGGCCCCCAACATTCCCGGCTGGAAGGATTTTCAACTGGTCAGGCATTTGAAGAAACATGTCCGCTGCCCGCTGGTAGCGGTCAGCGACCGCACGGCTTATGTCCTCGGTGAAACCTGGAAGGGTGAGGCCAGGAACAGGAAAAATGTTATCTACCTGGCGGTCGGCACCGGCATCGGCGCCGGTGTCATGGCCGAGGGCGTAATCATTCACGGGGAAGCTGACCTGGCCGGAGCGGTCGGCTGGCTGGCCCTGAACCCGGAGTTCAAGCCCGGGTATGAGACTTCCGGCTGTTTTGAGTGGGAAGCCTCGGGAGGAGCCCTGGCCAGGAAGGCCCTGGCCCTGCTGTCTGCTCATCCTGAGTTGTGGCCATCTCGGCCAGGCCAGCAGCCAGACCCGGCGGTGGCCGTGGAGGTGGTCTGCCAGGCTGCCCGCCAGGGCCAGTCCCAGGCCCTTAAGCTGGTAAATGAGATTCAGGATTACCTGGCCATGGGAGTGGCCAATCTGGTTTCTACCTTCAATCCTGAAGTGGTGGTCCTGGGCGGCGGGCTTTTTCAGTCGCCGGACTTATTCTTTGAACCGCTTAAAGAAAAATTCAAGTTCTGGGCTCAACCACTGGCCGCTGGCAGGGTCGAACTGGTTCTCTCGACCCTCGGCCAGGATGCGGCTCTTTACGGTTGTGCCCGTTCAGCCTGGCTGGAGATACAACGGTTTGATAAACAGGAATAGATGGCATGAGAAAATACGGGCTTAAATTTTTTTCCCGGGCCTGTTTTTTGCGGCAGGCAGGTCTTGCGACTTTTTATTTAAAAGGCGAGGGAAGAAAAGCTCTGGCATAATACCAGTAAAGGAGAGAGAAAATGTCGGCTGAAAAATACCTGGAAAAAATCCAGAAACTGATCGGCAAAATTCAGAAGACCCAGCTAAGGAAAATAGAAAGGGCCGGGAAAATTGTGGCCGAAGCCATAGCCTCCGGCCATCGCGTTTACCTTTTTGGCAGCGGGCATTCGGTCATTCCGGTCATGGATGTCTTTCCCCGCTATGGCAGCTTTGTCGGCTTCTACCCGCTCTACGACCCCAGGCTGATGTGGCATAACGTCATCGGGCCCGGCGGAGCGCGTGAGTTGCTATGGATAGAACGAAAGGAGGGCTATGCCCGCGTTTTCCTGCAGAGCTATTCCCTTCAGCCGGGAGATGCAGTCATCGTTTTTTCCCACGGCGGTCGTAACGCCGCCCCGATTGAAGTGGCCCTGGAAGCCAGGAACCGGGGCCTGAAGGTAATAACGGTTTCCAGCCATCAGAACCTGAAGGTTTCCAGGCCGGCCCATTCCTCCGGGAAGTTCCTGGCCGAGTTAGCCGATGTGGCCATCGATAACTGCACGCCTCCAGAAGATGCCCTGGTCGATGTCGGGAAGCCGGAAAAAATCGCGGCCGGGTCAACCGTGGCTGCGGTCTCGGTGGCCATGGCCCTGCTGGCCGAAGCCGGAGCCATCCTGGCCCGGCAGGGGAAGCTCCCACCGACCTTTGTTTCGCCCAATGTGCCAGGTGTGGCCCCCGACCATAACGACCGGGTCTACCAGGCTTTTACCGAATTTTTTTACGGCCGGCCGGCTCCGCGGAACTTACCCGAAAAAGGCCCTTCCGCGGTTTACCAGAAAAGCTCAAAGAAACGCAAACCGAAAAGGTAATTCCCTGTTTGACCGGCCAGGGATTGAGGAAAGGAAGCCTGAAAAGGATGCGAAAAAAGAAAGGAGTCCTGAATGGAATATAAAAATAACACCGCTCGGGTTGTTACCAGCGAATCCGGGCTGGCCTGGAAGCTGACCGCGGCCAGTTCTTCGAGCATTTTCATTTTTGGAATCGTCATGGCCATCCTGGGGGCCATCCTGCCGCAGCTGATCGATAACCTTAACCTGCAGCGCACCCAGGCCGGGAACCTTTTCTTTTTCATGAACCTGGGCATGCTGGCCGCTACCCTTTTCTTCGGCCCGGTGGTCGACCGCTTCGGTTTCAAGCTGCTGCTGGCCCTGGGCTCCCTGCTGGTCGGATTGTCCTTTACCGGCCTGGCCTTTTCCTCGAGCTATGGGCTGGTCATGCTGTCCGTCGTCTTCCTTGGCCTGGCCGGCGGGGTGCTCAACGGCGGCAGCAATGCCCTGGTCAATGACCTCCACCCTGGTCGGCGGGCAGCCGCCCTTAATTTTCTGGGAGTTTTCTTCGGTTTCGGGGCCATGCTGGTGCCCCTCATCATCGGCGGTTTCCTGAAGCAGCTCGGTCTGCGCCCGGTGATTCTGATAGCCGCCGGTCTGAGCCTCATACCCTTTATTCTTTTTTCTGTATTCAGCTTTCCCCGGCCAAAACAGGCCCAGGGGTTTCCGTTGAAGGACGTCAAAAAAATCATAAGCTCGGGCCTGCTCTGGCTGGCTGCCTTCATTTTATTTTTCCAGTCGGGCAACGAATTTTCGGTCGGGGGCTGGCTCAGCAGTTATTTCCGGGAGAAGTTTCATTTCGGTTTAAGCCAGTCGGCCCTGGTCCTTTCCGGCTACTGGTTTTTCCTGATCGTCGGTCGCTTTCTTTACCCGGCACTTAACCGGTTGTGGAAAAGAGAGACAGTGGTAATGCTGAGCGTGGTCGTGGCCCTGGTCTCGGTGGCCGGCCTGATCTTAAGCCCGACCGGCTGGCTGGCCGTGGTCTTTGCCCTGCTCATCGGTCTGGGCTTTGCAGCCATTTATCCGACCACCCTGGCCGTCATCGGGGAAAGGTTCCCGGAATTTTCGGGCACAGCCTTTTCCCTGGCCATCAGCACCGGCCTGGTGGGCGGGATGCTCTCGCCCTGGCTGATTGGCCGGGTCAGCCAGGGTTATTCACTGCAGGTGGGGTTACTGGTGCCACTCTTTAGCCTGGCCATGATTCTTATCCTGCAGATTATAATCCGGAGGAAGGTTGGAAAATGAGGCGGGCTCTGGCCAGATTGATAAAATTTTAGAAAAGGGAAATCAAAAAGTTCAGGGAAAACAGAAGATGCGGGACGGGAAAATAAATAAGATTAGAAGGAGAGATCAATTAGAATTTATTTTTAACGTGGAAATGAGATAAATAGAGAAGGGTAGCGTGTGTTTGAGGAAAGTGAAGAATTGCAGAGCATATAGCCGGGCCCGAGCCCATTTAAATTCCTGAGAGGAGGGTTAAGATGAAAAGATGGTTAAATACCTGGCCGGTTTTCCTGGCCTTTCTGATACTTGTCATTCTCCTGGCCAGGGCCGGGCAGCAACAGGAACAGGCGGTGGAGCTTATCGTCCGCGGAGATGATATGGGGATGACCCATTCGGCCAACGAGGCCTTCGAACTGGCCTTCAACCGGGGAATCCTGACCGCCGGAGGGCTGATCGTCCCTTCACCCTGGTTTGAGGATGCAGCCAGGCGCTGCCGGGAAAACAGGCTGTGGTCGGTCGGGGTTCATCTCTGCGTCAATGCCGAGTGGCAGGATTACCGCTGGGGCCCCGTCCTGCCCTACAACCTGGTGTCCAGCCTGGTTGATAAGGATGGATATTTCTTCCCGACGGCCCAGG
>JABLWX010000038.1 GCA_013178315.1 Candidatus Aminicenantota bacterium | reverse complement strand
GCTGGAAAAGGAGCTCCGGGCCCAGGTTGACCGGGCCCTGGACCGCGGGCTGCGCCTTGATTATCTCGATACCCACATGGACAGCCTGGAGACCAGGGAAGAATACCGGGCTGTCGTCCGGAAGATAGCCAGGGAATACGGCCTGCCCATTTCCGGCGACTGCGGCGAGGACCGGGAATTTTTCGATATCTACGCGGTTAAGCCGGAGCTTAAAGAAAAAGTACTGATAGAAAAACTGCAGACAGCCAAGCCGGGCCTTTACCTGCTGGTGGTTCATCCCGGGCTGGATACGCCCGAAGAAAGGGCTATAGTTGACCTTAACCCCGACGGCCTGAAGGACGTTTATAAATACCGTTCGGCCGAGGTCAAGGCCATAACCAGTCCGAGGGTCAAGAAGGTCATAGCCAGGCGGAATATAAAACTGCTCAGTTACCGGGACCTCAGGGAGCGGGGCCGGATAAAAATTGATTGAGGCCGGGCGGGGTTCCTGGCAGAGAAAAGCTGTTTATCAAATATGCCACTATTGCTGCACGCAATCCTGGCTGCTGAAGGTGGGAATTACCTGCCGGATTGGTCTGCCAGAATAACCGGTTGGGTCCTGGCCTTTAAGGTGATCGCCAGTGGAGTTCGACTTGTTTTCATTAAAGTTAATTTATGCCCGTTATGGTTTCACCGCGGTAAAAATTATGATTAAGCGGAGCCGCTATAAAAGTGGTAAAATTTATAAAGTGTTCGAAGAGATCTAACCCGGGAGAAAAGAAGACATGAAACCAGCAGTTATAAAAGGAAATTTAATTCTGCCGGACAGGGTGATTAAAGAAGGCTCACTGGTCATCGAAGGAGGGCTGATAAAAGAAGTAAGAGAAGCAGGCCGGGGAAGCGACCTGGCTTCGGCCGATGTCCATGATTATAGCGGGCACTGGGTTTCGCCCGGACTGGTGGATGTCCACCTGCACGGGGCTCTGGGTCATGAAGTCATGGATGCCGAGGTTGCCGGCCTGAAGAAAATAGCCGGGCACCAGGCTGCCTGCGGGGTGACTGCCTTTTTCCCGACTACCCTGACCGCCCCCCTGGAAACCGTTATCAGGGCCATTGAAACGGTCAGGGCGGCCGCGGGCGAGGACCTTCCCTCAGAAATTGCCGGGATTCACCTGGAAGGTCCCTACGTCAGCCTGAAAAGGAAAGGAGCCCAGGACCCGAAGTATGTAAGGGAAATTCAGGAATCGGACCTGGAGAGGCTACAGGCTGCCCTCGGCCCGCTCAGGACTCTAATTACCGTGGCCCCAGAGGTCGGTCGCAACCTGGATTTTATTCCCAGGATGGCGGACCTGGGCTGGGTGGTGTCAATTGGCCACTCGGATGCGACCTATGACGAAGCCACCAGGGCCATTGCGGCCGGCGCCAACCATGCCACCCATCTTTTCAATGCCTGGCGGGAATTCCATCACCGGGAACCTGGCGGGCTGGGAGCGGTCCTGGACAGCGACCGGGTCTATGCCGAGCTGATAACCGACGGCATCCATGTCCATCCTTCTTTTATCCGCCTGGCCGTGTTTCGCAAGGGCCCCGAACGCACCTGCCTGATCACCGACTCGCTCAAGGCCGCTGGCCTTCCCGACGGTACCTACGACTGGGGTGATATGCAGATTGTCCTGAAGGGAGCGGAGGTCAGGCTCAGGGATTCGGGAGTGCTGGCTGGATCTGTATTGCACTTGAATCAGGCCGTAAGAAACGTACTTAACTGGACGGGTCTGCCTGTGCCGGCAGTGGTCAGGATGGCCTCGCTGACCCCGGCTGAAAGCGTCGGGCTCGGCCGGGTGATGGGCAGCCTGGAACCCGGCAAGCTGGCCAACCTGGCTATTTTCGACTCCAGCTTTGAAACCGTGGCCACCTATTTAAGGGGCAAAAAAGTTTATCCCGGAAGGTAAAAGAGGGGAGGGGATAATGAGAAATAAAACCATCATTAAGTTTCAAACCAGAAAGTATAATCACCTGGTGACCGTTGCGGTCATCCTTTTTCTTCTCGGGACGGGAAGCCTGAGCTTCGGGCAGGCGGCAGGGAAGAAGGACAGGGCGGTTCTTCCCGGCTTTGAATTCAGGTTTCAACCCGCCCCGGCCAACCTGGCCGGCTTCCCGGACTGTGCTTTTACCCGGCCATTTGGCTATAAGATGGAAAAATTCGGCAGGACCGCGGCCGCCGGCAACATAGATAATAACCCTGAAGGGAGTGCCTGCCCGGTGGGCGGCCTGGGTTCCGGTGGATATGAATGGACTATCAGCGGCAACTTCCGCTACTGGTTCTTGAAATCAGGCTGGTACGTCGACGACAGGCTGGCGGCCGACGCTTTTCATGTCTTCATGAAAAAAGGAAACCAGAAAATCGTTCAGACCATATCCGCGGATAAACCTGATAAAGTGCTGCAGGGCTGGAACTATGGCCTGGCTCCGGGGAGTGGCGACTATTTTGCCCTCTATCCCAAGAGCGGTTTTTCCTTCGAAAAAAAAAGGGACTGGCCGGTCCGCCTGGCCGTGGTCCAGTTCTCGCCGGTCATTCCGCACAACTACAGGGAAAGTAGTTACCCTGTCGCCATTTATAAATGGATAATTCACAACCCTTCAAAAGCCGGAGTAGAAGTTTCGCTGATGCTGACCTGGGAAAACATGGTCGGCTGGGAAGCGGTCTGGCCCGGCGGGGCGGTGCCCCAGACCCAGTTTGTCTGGAACAAGAAGAGCCAGGGTAATTTCAGCGAGTTTGTGAGCGAGGGACAGAAGAAAGGAATAATCTTTCAGCGGAAGGGGCTTGACCTGAAGACTGGCCCGGCCCTTTCTGGAACGATGGGAATTGCTGCCCTGGAAAGGCCGGGAGTTGAGGTTACCTACTTAACTGATTTTGACCCGACCGGCGATGGCTCGGAAGTCATGGGTCCTTTTGCGAGCAACGGCCGGTTGCCTTCCACAAAATCGTCCAGGGCTGCGGTGGGCGGCCGAACCGCTTCGGCCCTGGCCGTGAGCGTAAAGCTAAAACCGGGCCAGAAAATCGAAGTGCCTTTCGTCGTCAGCTGGGATTTTCCCTATTATGAATTTGAAAAGGGTGTCAAGTACCGCAAAAAATATACCGAGTTTTTTGGAGACGATGGCCAGCAGGCCCTGAAGATTGCCTTTGAGGCCATCGATAAGTATGCCGAATGGGAAAAAGCCATTGATAGCTGGCAGGCCCAGATCCTCGGCCAGAAAAGACTTCCGGCCTGGTTCAAGCAGCTACTGTTTAACGAACTCTACATTCTGTCGGAAACCGGAGTCTGGGAAGCCTCCACCGGCCTTTTTACCTACCTGGAGAGCGCCGATTACCTGATGTACGGGACCTTCGACGTGGATTCCTATTGCTGGCAGCTCCTGGAACTCTGGCCGGAGCTGGAATGGCAGAACATCCGGTATTTTGCCCGGACCATAAAATTCCTGGACCCGGTTTATAAAATCTATCAGTACAACCAGACCTTTCCAGAGGAGGTCCCGCCAGAAAAGAAAGGCTATTACTGGAACATCAACAAGGAGCTGGGAATGATTCCCCACGACCTGGGGTCGCCCCGGGAGCGGCCCTGGGTGGTGCTCAATGCCTTTGACTGGCAGAACGGGAATGTCTGGAAGGACCTCAACCCCAAGTTCCCCCTGCGGGCCCTGAGGGATTACCTGGCTCTGGGGCGTGACGACCCTGATTATTTGAGGGAAGTATTTTCAGCCTCGGTCCTGGCCCTGGACACCCTGGAGAAAAAGTTTGGCCACCCGGTTTCCCATGTTCCGCAGAACGAAGCCATTCCCGACCAGACCTACGACACCTGGCGCATGAAGGGCACCAGCGCTTATGTCGGTCTGCTGTGGCTGGCGGCGCTTAAGGCAACCGGCCGGCTGGGCGATTTGCTGCTGGAAAAGGGTATAAGCCAGGTCGAGGGTATAAGCGTGGATAAAGTTCAGAAGAGATATGCCGACTGGCTCAGGGCTGGCCGGGAGGACATCCTGAAGCTCTGGAACGAAGAGAAAGGTTACTTCCATATCGATAGTCACACCGAAGATATAATGACTGACCAGTTGTTCGGAGCCTGGTATGCCAGCATGCTGGGACTGGAAGATGGGGAACCGGTAGTGAGCCCGGAACAGGTGAAAAGAGCCCTGGTCACCATTTTCAAAAATAACGTGTCCGGATTCGGCGACGGTCTGATGGGAGCGGTCAACGGCCGGTCGGCTTCGGGCCGGCAGCTCCTCAGCCAGCAGGGCGACGAAGTCTGGGTGGGTACGGCCTATGCTTTTTCGGCTAACTGCCTGAAGCACGGGCTGGCCAAGGAAGCCTGGCAGACAGCCTACGGGATTTACCGGGTGGTCTGGAGCCCGGAAGGCCAGGGTTATTTCTTCAAGACTCCGGAAGCCTATCTCAACCCGGAGGAGCAGGTCTGGAATAACCCGGCTCAAAAATACGGGCAGAATCTCTTCCGGGCGATGAAGTACATGAGGCCGGGGACGGTCTGGGCCATTTACCGGGCCTGGCTCCAGGGCGAAAAATAATGAGCAGAAAAATGAAAAAACTCAGGAGGAACGGACGGAGCCTTTAGCGAGAGTACCAATTCTGAGGTTAGCCTCCGTTTTCCGGCAGTATATAATATCAGTGCAGGCTGAAGTTTACGGATGAAGCATGAGCAGGAAAAATAAGAATAAGAAGACGAGCCCTGAAGCACCGGCCAGGAAAGGAAGAACTGCCTGGTTGATCTTTCTGGCCCTGCTTATCCTGGTGGCTGTCGGCTGGCTGGCCTTCAGGTTCTGGCTTCATCCCTCTTCCTCCCTGAGCAGTTTCTGGAAGAAGCAGGGGGTGGAAAAACCAAATGTTCTGCTGGTGACACTGGACACCACCCGGGCCGACCACCTGCCACTATATGGATATAATGGCGTTCAGACGCCACACCTCAACGAACTCGGAGAGCGGGGGGTGGTCTTTGAACAGTGTGCCACCACCTCGCCGCTGACCCTGCCGGCGCATTGCTCGATCCTGACCGGATATTATCCCCCATATCACGGGGTCAGGGTCAACGGCAATAATGCCCTGTCCGATGACCAGGCCACGGCCGCCGAAATATTTGCCGCTTCCGGCTACAAGACCGCAGCCTTTATCGCCGCCTTCGTCCTGGACGGCCGCTGGGGATTGAAGCAGGGCTTTGATTATTATGATGACCAGTTCGACCTGAAGAAATACAAGCAGCTGGACCTGGGCACCGTCCAGCGCCCTGGAAACGAGGTGGTGGACTCGGCCCTGAAATGGCTGGAAGAGAATCACCGCCAGCCTTTCTTTGCCTGGGTTCATCTCTACGACCCGCACCTTCCTTACGAGCCACCTGAACCTTACCTCTCTCAATATAAGTATTATCCACCGGTCAGCCTGTATGACGGTGAAATTGCCTTCATGGATGAACAGATCGGCCGGCTTTATTCCTGGCTGAAAAGCAAGGGGCTGGACCAGAAAACAATTATCATCCTGGTGGGGGACCACGGCGAGGGCCTGGGCGACCACGGAGAACTGGCCCATGGTTATTTCATCTATGATTATGCCGTTCACGTGCCACTCCTCGTGGTCAGTCCGCATAATAAACTTCAACGAATCAGGGTGCCTTCCCAGGTGAGCGTGGTTGACCTCCTGCCGACCATGGCCGAGATGGCCGGACTTAAAGCGCCGGCTACCCAGGGCCGGTCCCTTCTCGGCTTGATGTTCGGAAAAAAGGAAAAGGAAATCCCGGCTTACAGCGAATCCCTGAGCCCAAGCCTTCATTACGGCTGGAGTCCGCTCCTGGGGCTGAGAACTCCTGATTTCAAGTTCATAGATGCCCCTCGGCCGGAACTTTATGACCTCAAGAATGACCCGAAAGAACTTGGCGACGTCCAGAACAGGTATCCCGAGGTTGGGCTCAAGCTTAAAAGGGAACTTGACACCCTGGTTGAAAAAATCAGCCTGGGGGCGCCGGAGCCCCAGGCGGCCAACCTGGATTCGGAAACGGTGGAACGGCTGGCAGCCCTGGGCTACATCGGGTCTTCAGTTAAAATGAAAACCAGGCCGGCCAGGGAGCTGGCTGACCCGAAGGATAAACTTGAAGTCTACGAGCTCATCCAGCAGGCCGGAGACCTCATCAATCACGAACAGTACAGCCAGGCTGCCGGCAACCTGGAAAGAGCCTTGAGCCTGGAGCCCGGTATTCCCCAGGCCCGGCTCCTGCTCTCGACCTGTTACGTAGAGCTCGGGCGCAGGGAAGAAGCCAAAAAGCTCCTGGATGAAATCCTGAAGGAAGACCCCAATTCGGTCCAGGCCCTGATCGGCCTGGCCAACATCCTGCTCGCAGAGGGCCGGGCTGATGACGTGGTGGCCCTCGGTGAGAAAGCCCTGTCCATCGATAACCGCAACACCCAGGCCTACACCCTGATCGGCGAAGTGTACATGGCCCGGATGGAACATGAAAAGGCCCGTCCCTACCTGGAGAAGGCCGTGGAAATTCAGCCCAAGATGACCCGGAACGTGCTTAACCTGGCCGTCTGCCTGCTCGGGCTCAAGGAATACGATCGGGCCGAAAAATTGCTACACCAGGTGCTGCAGGATTACCCAAAATTTCCTTTAACTTATTTTCATCTTGGGTTATTGTATGAAGAGCAGGGAAAAATCGAGGAAGCCTGTGAAGCCTATTCCAGGGAAATTGAGTACTATCCGGACCACTTCCGGGCCCGCTTCAACCTGGGAAAACTTCTTCTCCGGCGAGGCGACCTGGCTGGCTATCTGGAGAACATGGAGAAGGTGATGAAGGTGGCTCCGGCCGAGGCTGAGGGTTATCTGTTCCTGGCCCGGGGGAAACTTCTACGCAACGATGACCCGGCTGAAGTCCTGGAACTGGTTCAGGCTGGCCTGAGCCGGGCCAGAACGGCTGAGCTCAAGGCCCTGGGCTATTTTCTCCTGGCCGATGTCTATAACCGACTGGGACAACCGGCCAGGGTCCAGGAAGCCCTGGCCCGGGCCAACCAATACAAGAATCAAGGAGAGGAGTCAAAAAGATGAAAGAGGAAAAATCTTATGTGGCTCAAATTGGCCGTTTTTCTTTGCTGGCAATTTTATTTTTCCTGTTTTTATCTTCGGGCGTCGGGCAATATCGTGAATACCATCTGTTCGGGATAGTGGTTGACACCGAGAGTAATCCTCTTGCGGGTGTGGATATTCTCCTCCAGGACCTGAGCACCAGTCGCAATTACCGGGTGAAAACAGATAAGGGTGGCAAGTATGTGCTGTCGGGCCTGCCTCACGGCCGGTACCAGGTGACAGTTAAGAAGGACGGCTACGAAACCAGGACCTTCGAGTGGGATTTCTCCCAGCCCCAGGAGAGAATGCAGAAGGTTGAGATGGAGACCATCATCCTGGCCTCTACAGAAAAACTTAAAACGCTGACCACGCTGAAGGAACTGAAGCAGACAGTGGCTGAGGTCATGGACATGATAAATCGCAATGACCTGGAAACGGCCCTGGCCAGGCTGCAGGAACTGGTGGCTAAGTACCCCGATGATTCCAACGTTCATTACCTTCTGGGGGTTACCCTCGGTCGCCTTCACCGTTACGAAGAAGCCATCCCCGAGCTGACCAGGGTAACCGAGCTGGTCCCGGAATTTGCCCCGGCCTACCAGCAGCTCGGCTTCTGCTACCAGAGCCTGAAGAACATGGATAAGGCCCTGGAAAACTACAAGAAATCGGCCGAGCTGGACCCGGCCAACTCTGCCAACCTTTACAACCTGGGACTGATTCTTTTTGAAATGGATAAAGTGGATGAAGCCCTGGGCTACTTTGAGCAGGCCCTGGCCGCCAGGTCCGACGACCTGGACACCCTGGAGATGGTGGCCAGGTGTTATGTCAACAAGGGCGACCTGCCCAGGGCAGTTGAATACCTGGAAAAGGCCCGGGCCCTGGCCCAGAACGAAGAAAGGATAAAGTTCCTGGACAGTTTCATATCTACCTTAAAAGCCCAGATTAAAAAGTGATAATTCAAGATGGGGCCAAAAATTGACGAACCTTGTTGGCCCGGAGGAGGTCGCTGCGGTTAACCGATAAGCTCAAAAGGTCTTGACAGGGCAGGCCAATTAAGGATTAAAATATATTTAATCCAATTCTAAAGGAAAGGAGGTGGGAATGAAGGCTGTCTTAAATAGAGAAAGTGTCTGAGGGTTTCTTCCTGCCTGTGTCTGTTCAGGAGGAAGAGTCGGTCAAAGGAAAAAGGAGGGTCAAATGAAAAAACTTTCATTGAGGGAAAAGCTTTTTCCACTGAGCCTGATCCTGTTACTCCTGGCACCACTGGCTGTCTCGCAGACCATCGAATACGGCAAGATCACCGGCGTTATTGTCGACGAGGAAGGAGCTCCTCTCCCCGGCGTGACCGTGGAAATTACCGGACCAGCTCTGATGGGCGGGAAGAGAGCCACAACCACCTCTGCCCGAGGCAGCTACGTTTTCATGAACGTGCCGACCGGCAGATACACGCTGACGGCTTCCCTGCCCGGCTTTAAGACCAGCAAACAGGAAAACATCGTGGTCACTGCCGGTTCATCCATGGTGGTCGACGTCAGGATGGAAATCGGCAAGCTGGAAGAGACGGTCACGGTAACCGCGGCCGGACCGGTGGTCGATGCCAAGACTTCCACGGTGGCCACCAACATCAACAGCGAGTTGCTGGCCAAGCTGCCGACCAGCCGTGATGCCTTCTACGATCTGGCTCTGAGCACCCCGGGCATGGTGGCCCAGGGTAAGGACGGGAGCTGGTTGCCCAGCCCCAACGCCTACGGCGGGGCCTCCAACGAAAACGTTTTCCTGATTAACGGCGTTAATACCACCAACCCCAGGTCATCAGCCTACGGCTCCCTGGTCAATGTTAATTACAATGCCGTTGAGGAAGTCAGGGTTATCGCCCTTGGCTCCAAGGCCGAATACGGCAGCTACTCCGGCGTGGCCATTGACGTTCTGACCAAGTCCGGGAGCAACGAGTTCCATGGCAATTTCATGGTCAATGGCGCCCCGAAAAAATGGATTGCCGACAACCAGCCCAAGCCGGCCAACCCCGGCGAGCCGGTGGACATGGGGGCCCTGGGACCTTTCGGCGAAAGGTTATTCATCGGGCCCGGTGACGATATTCTTAACAAGAACACCAAGGAATACGAGCTGAATTTCACCGTTGGCGGTCCCATCAAGAAGGACAAGGTCTGGTTCTACGGCGGTGTCGATTACATCCGGTCCGAGTCCAAGACTCCCTTCTGGCCGGTGCCCAACAGGTACTGGGGCCGGTTCGGTGATATCAAGCTGACCACCGAGCCCTGGACGAACCACAGGGCCTGGATTTCCTACCACTACGAGCGCAACAAGGGAGATGGCTGGACCTGGAACCCGCACTGGGATGACACCATGACCTACGGCCAGAACTCCAGCACCCACAGCGTCTCTGCCCAGTGGCAGTACATGGCCACCGGCAAGACCATCTTCACCCTGAAGTACCTGGGCTTCTGGCGTGATGACCAGCCGTTCATCCCGGAAGACGCACCGGACCATCCAGGCTACATCAACTGGTGGAAGTGGAATGTTTTTGGGGTAAACGGAGCCTTTCCGTACGTCGAATCCCAGAAATCAAGCCGGAATACCATCCAGGCCGACGTTTCCTACTATGCCGAAAACTTCCTGGGTGAACACGATATCAAGTTCGGCGTTCAGTACACCAAAGGTCGGGGCAACTGGCTGGGTGGTTACTTCCAGAACTATGCCAACTTCGCCTATCCAGCTCCCTGGACCCAGAACATCAATTACCTGCGCGACTGGTACGGGGCCACGGGGCTGGTTTTCTACAACCGCCAGACCTGGCTCAATCCCTTCCTGACCGTCAGGACCGCTGACCAGTTCGGTCTGTTCTTCGACGACCAGTGGACGCCGACCAAGAGGTTGACCATTAACCTTGGTCTGCGCTTCGACCGGATGACCACCAAGTACGGAAAGGGCAAGGTCTACGAGTATGTCAACACCCCAGAAGAAATCAACAGCGGTCTTCAGGTGCTGCGGGAAAGGGAAGGCACTGGTAATATATTTGACTTCAGGCTGTTCTCCCCGCGTATCGGCCTGACCTATGCCCTGACCAGGGATATGAAGACCATCTTCAGGGTGAGCTACGGGCGATATTACCTGCCGCTGAGTGTGGAGTACCTGAGAAGGTTCGGGCCGGATATGCCAACGGCCAATATCCATTACATCTTCTACAATATCCCCTTTGACCTGGTGGACCTGAACGGCAATGATTACGTGGACCCGGACGAAGTTACCAACGCTGCCCGGTATCTCTATGGCGATACCTATGTTGACCCGGCATCCCGTCCCTCCTGGTGGGATGAATACCAGACCGATGATTATTCCTGGCAGTTGAAGGTCAAGGATGGTACCAAGGACCAGCATACCGACCAGATCACCCTGAACCTGGAAAGGGAAATCGTTAAAGACCTGTCGTTGAGTGCCACCTACATCTGGAAGAGAACGGGGAACATATTCGTCAACTGGCCGTTGAATCAGGTCACCCAGGAGCCCTTCGAGTACGAACGCAAATCCTACACCACGGCCTATGGCGAATCGGTTTCCCTGTACAGCGTGGTGCTCAAGGACTATAACGAGGATGGCGTGATCAATGGAGCCGATGTCGGCTGGATTGGTTCTCACCTGGACTACATGGTCCAGAATATGCCCGAAGTGGACGGCATCAAGCCCCGCCGCCTGTACCAGGGCCTGCAGTTCATGCTGAACAAGCGCTTCTCCAACAGGTGGCAGATGCTGGCCTCGGCCCTGTTCTCCTGGTCGGACGGCATGGCCATGAGGTCGGTCCGCCAGGACTTCAATTTCGAAGGCCCCATGGTAATGGATACCACGTATTTGGCCGGTCTGAACCAGACCATCAACAACATGAGGGGCCCGCTGCCCCACACCCAGAAGTTTGAGTTCAAGGTTTCCGGTTCCTATCGCCTCCCGGTAGTTGAGATGGATATTGGATTGAGGTTCAGGTACAACTCCGGCCGGCCGCTCTGGCCGCTTGAGACCTACCCGGTCATCACCCAGTGGGGCTATCCGGCCGGGCTGGTGGTCAACACCGGCGACAACTACATTGTCTCCATCGACCCGACCAAGCCCTGGTACCTGCCGCACGAAAAAGTGGTTGACCTCAGGTTTGACAAGGCTTTCAGCCTGAAAAAAGCTGGCTACATCAGGCTGGCGGTGGACATCCTCAACCTGTTCAACGAGCACGCCGTGGTAAATGCCGGTTACGGCGGAGCCCACGAGCCGCAGATCGGCCGGGTTTCCGGTATTACCTATCCGTCGAGAAAGATTCGCCTGAATTTCAGCTACGAGTTCTAATTCAACTGGAGTTGACGCTCAGGGGCGTCCGGGATTTCCCGGGCGCCCCTTTTTTTGCCCGGGAACAGGCAAAAAAGCTATAATTGAGTCATGAGCAAGAATCAGGGAATCTCTGTTCCTCATAAAAGCGCAATAAGAATTCCGGCCGCCGTCTTTCTGGTTTTTCTGTTCTTCCTTACCTTAACCGCGGCCAGCCTGCCGGAAAGGTACCGCCGGTGGCTGGAAGAAGAGGTGGTATACATTATCACCCCGAAGGAGAGAGAAGTTTTCTTAAAGCTCCAGACCGACCGGGAAAGGGACATCTTCATCGAAGCCTTCTGGAAGCAGCGCGATCCCAACCACAGTACCCCGCAGAATGAATTCAGGGAAGAGCATTACCGCCGGTTTAACTACGCCAACCAGTTCCTGGGCAGGGGGACCGGAAAGCCCGGCTGGAAGACCGACCAGGGCCGAATTTACATCATTCTCGGCCAGCCCAATAACATCGAAACCTACGAAAACATCATGGGAGTCTATCCCACCCAGGTCTGGTTCTACTACGGCGACCCGCGCTACGGGCTGCCCACCGGTTTTAATGTCATCTTCTTTAAGAAAGAGGGAACGGGCGAATACATCCTGTACTCACCCTCCGACCACGGCCCCCAGGCCCTGGTGGCCGATTACATGTATAACGCCCGCGATGCCCGCGATGCCTACCAGCGACTTTACCAGTTATCGCCCAACCTGGCCGAGCAATCGCTGAGCCTCATTCCGGGCGAGCGACTGGAACCCGGGGTCATCAACCTGGCCTCCAACCGGCTGCTGGCCACGATAATGTCCCTGCCGCAGCGCAAGGTGGAGGACGCCTACGCCGAGGCCTGGTTCCGGCACAAGGACATGATCGAAGTCGAGTACAGCACCAACTACATCCGGTCCGATTTTGAAGTCTGGATGGTGCGCAGTGAAAAAGGCCACTACCTTGTTCATTACTCGGTGGAACCGGCCAAGCTATCGGTCAGCCAGGATGGTCAGAATTACCTGGTGCGTTTTGACCTCAACGGCCGGGTCTCAGATGATAAGGGCCGGACCATCTACCAGTTTGACAGAAGCATTCCCCTGAACTTAACCCGGGAAGAACTGGCCGAGATAGGGAAGCGGGCGGTAGCCTTCCAGGATGTCTTTCCCCTCGTTCCCGGAAATTATACCCTGGACCTGCTTATTAAAAACCCGGTCTCGCGGGAATTTTCCAGCTTTTCCAGGAAGCTGGTGCTGCCGGACAATGCCGGCCAGCCGGAAATCGGCCAGGTTCTGCTGGCCTACGGCCAGCTGGGCGCAAAAGATGCCACCGGCCTGGTTCCGTACCAGGTGGGCGATAAGCAACTTCTCAGCCGGAGCCTCAAATCATTTACCGCTTCCGATTCCCTGGTGGCCTGTGTTCAGCTCACCGGCTTGAGCGAGGAGCTGAAGAATAAGTCCAGCCTGAAAATTTCCCTGGTGTCCGAAGGCCAGGCGGTTCAGAGCAGGGATCGGTCTGCCCGTGAAGCTTCACCAGAGGGTTTGATTATTGAATCGATTCCGCTGGCCGGACTGAAGCCCGGCTATTACAGCCTGACAGCTGACCTGCTGCTGAGCGGCCAGGTACTGGACAGCCGCCGGGCTGAGCTGGAGATTTCTCCTCTGGCCAATCTGCCGGCGCCAATCCTGGTCTCGAGAGTGGTTCTGACCGAGGCCGATGAGCTGCTGGCTACCGGAATCCAGCAATTAAACAGCGGCAACATTCAAGAAGCCGTGGAACGCCTGAACCGGGCCCACTCCCTGAAGCCAGGACCGGTCGCAGCCCTGGCCCTGTCCGAGGCCCTCTTCAGGAAGGGGGAATTCCAGCGGGTAATAGAATTACTCGGGCCCTATGACCAGCCCGAGGCTCCGGCCGAGGTGGTCTCACTCCTGGGCCGGGCCTTTCATTCCCTGAACCAGCCGGCCAGGGCTGCCGTCTACTACGAACAGTACCTCAATCGCTTCGGGGTTAACCTGGAAATCCTGAATTTTCTGGGCAGCTGCTATTACCAGATGGGCGACAGGGAAAAAGCCCTGGCCCTCTGGGAGAAATCACTCGGCCTGAACCCGGACCAGGAGAAACTTAGAGAACTGGTCAATTCTTTAAAAAAGAAATAAAAATAACGGAATCAAACCAGGAATTCTTCCCGGATAAAGCCCCATTTCCGGCCCGGATTTTCTGGTATTATTTTTTTCCCGGCTCCGATCTCTTATCGTCAGCACAATAACGGTTGATATTTCTAACAACATCCCGGCACTGTATTTTTCAGATCCAGGGCCCTATTTTGTCTGGCCTCGCGTTATTCAGTTCTTATTTATCTTTCACTCAAAACTTCTTAACTTCCGTGGCTTTGACTTTCCAACCCTTGATTCGCACTTCCAGCTCGTCGCCCTCCAGGTCTTCGCCGAAGAAATAGCCTTTGACCGTGCGCCTTTCCCCGGGCAGCAATGAAATGTAGTTGTCTTCCAGAAAGATGGGAACGACGGATTTCTGCCTCAATTTTTTTATGACCTGGATTTCCAGGTTGAAGGCCAGGTTCGGCCCCGGGTTGTGCAGCTCGACGGTCAGGTTCCTGATGAGGTCTTTGCCTTCCATCTTCCATCTATACCTGACCTGCGATTCGGGCAGGTTATTCAGGGCTTTAAGGTCGGCGTATTTTTTGACCGGGGTGACATACCAGAGGGTCTTCTCGAAATCCAGCACATCGGGCTCCAGGCTCAGGACGTAGAAGTTGTGGTCTTCAAGCGACTGCTTGGGCCCTATGATCCTCAGGTCCAGGAAATAAATGCCGGTAAGGTCGGGAATATCCGGCAGTCGGGTCAGCACCGTCTTGCCATCTGCTTCCAGCACCAGCGGGAATTCCTGCCTGAATCTTTCCTTGAGTCCCAGGTCAAAGACCCGGACCAGGGCGTTCAGTTTTTCAGCCCTGACCGCCGACAGGTTGGAGGCAATGATTTCCCGGGTTTCGTGGTCATAGATGAGATGGACCGGGGTGTTGGCCTTCCTGGCCCCGTAAAAAGCCCCGGTGGGCATTAGGTAATAATCGTAGAGCTGCCACCAGAGCTTGGGCCAGGCCGAGTTGTACATCCACTGGATTATTCCGGTGGCCAGGGGACGGCGGGACACGAAGGCCTCAAACATGCCCCGCATGGCTTCATAGTTAAGAAACTGGGCCTTGTCGCAGTACTCGGCCACGTTTTCTGGCCAGCCCAGGCGTTCTCGCATGGCCTCGTTGTACCTGTCGAGCGACTTGAACATGCCGCGGGAGCAATGGAAATTCCAGTATTCGTTCTGCGGCCAGAGGGCCTCTTCCGGAATCATCTTCTTCAGGCTTTCCAGGACCGGCACCTGGGGACCGGGTCCGGTCTCGGTGTTGAAGCCGAAGGCCCCGCCGTTCTTCTTGTCTATGAACCAGTAGTTGGGAGGCACCCAGTCGTAGGGGCCGTTCATCTTGACCCCCGATTTTCCGCTGACCTCGCTGACCTTGGTTCCGGTGGAATTAAGAAAGGGGCGGGTCGGGTCGTCTTCAGCCAGGATTTTCAGGTACTCTTTTTCCAGCTCTGGCTTGGGCACCAGGTCGCTGGCCAGGGCCCAGACAAAAATGCTGGGATGGTTGCGCAGCCAGCGCACCTGGTCGCGGAAGGAAGCGGCCACCAGGGCCATGTCTTCCGGGCTGGTTATGCCGCCGTACCTGGGGTCGGCCGGCTTGCCCAGGTAGTTTTCCCATTCCCAGTGGCAGCTCCAGCCAACCATCAGCAACAGGCCGAGCTCGTCGCACAGGTGGTAGAGCTCCTGGCTGGTTCCCCAGAAACCTTCCAGCCTCAGGGCATTGAGGTTCAGGTGCCGGGCATACATCAGCTCGGCCCGGAGCTTCTTGGACCTGTTGTTTAAGAACAGGTCGTCGGTCCAGCCGCCGCCCCGGATTAAGATCTTCTTGCCGTTGAGCAGGTAACCGCGGTGACCCTGCTCGTTGATGTAGTCCTTTATCTCCCGGATGCCGAAGCGCAGCACCAGCCAGTCGGATACCGGCTGCAGGGCCTTGAACTGGGGTGGGATTCTCATCCGGTCTTTATCCTTTTCCCGGTCCTGGGGTTGTTCTTTTTCCTTCTCCCGGGCCGGAGGCTGGGCGGGGTCAGCCGTGGCCGGTGTCTTGATGGCCGCTTTTTCTTCAGAGGCCGGACCTTTCAGCTTGAAGGCCATGGACAGGAGATAGAGCTCCGGGCGTCCCAGGTCATGAGTCCACCAGACCCGGGGATTGGTCAGAACCAGTTCTTTGTTGGTATCCGGGCTGAAAACAACCTTCTTGACTTCTTTGGGGCCCAACTTGACTTCCCTGGACAGCCTGATATTCTCGAGCTCGAGTTCGAGGGTGCCGGTTATCGGGACCTCGGAGTGATTCCGGACCTCGGCCTGGATGGTCAGCCTGGCTTCCTTCAGGGTGGCCGTGTCCAGGCTGGTCTGGACAAAAGGATTTTCGATAGTTACCTCTCCGGTCTGCCTTATTCTCACCGGGCGCCATAAACCCATGCTGTTATCGGCCGGGGCCGGGTTCCAGTCGACGAATCCAATGGTCGGTTCGCCCTTGGCCGGCGGGATGACTTCAATGGCCAGGACGTTTCTCTCACCGCTTCTGGCCAGCCCGGTGATATCCAGGCGGAAACGCCGGAAGGAGCCATAAATTTCCGAGGCGTCGGCCACCTTTTGACCGTTCATCCAGATGTTGGCCCGGTAGTTGACGCCGTCCAGTTCCAAAAAGGTCCGGGTTCGTCCCGGGTAAGCGGGCAGCAAGAATTCTGTCCGGTACCACCAGGAGGTCTTAAAATCTTCAGCCTTGATTTTCTCCAGGTTTTTCCCGAAGAACACGTCCCCGTAGATGTTGTTTTCAACCAGGGTGCCGAGCACCGTGGCCGGGACCTGGGTCGGGTACCAGCGGTCGGTCATTATGCCCGGGCGGGAAAGAGAGGCTCCGTCGGCCTGCAGGCGGGCCGAAGACTGGATGAACCAGTCGGTCAGCATCAGCTGGGTTTCCGGCAGCATCATCAGGCTGCTGCGGCGCATGGGGCTCATCTGTCCGCCCGGCTGGGTAAAGGCCGCAGTCCAGGTGAGAAGGAACAAAATAACAACCGATATTATCCCGAACATTATCCGAAGGCTTTTTTTCATCGAAACCTCCTGAGGTTTATATTTTACCAGACATTATGTCTAAAACTCTCACTCTACCCGCAAAGTTACCACTTCCCAGGGCCGCATCCGTAAAGGCTGGGCGACCTGGGCCAGCAGCTCTCCTTTAAGGTTGGAGAAATAGACCTTTCTTCCGAGAAAAAGAAGGCCCTTGAGATTGATTGTTTCCGGCTGACCGCCGGCGTTATACAACCTCAAAAGTAGAGCCGGCCTGGCGTCGGCGGCTCCCGGCACGGCTTTCAACCTGGTGACCACCACCCTTTCCGGCTCGATATTAAGAAGTGGCTGAAGCGGTACCCGGTTTTCATCAACGGGCAAGATAACCGGCGGCTGGCAGACTTCAAGGCTCTGCGTCTTGAGCAGGGCCGGGTCCAGCCTGGAATTGAGAAAAAGTGAATAGCGCAGTTCGATTTCGCCTTCCTGGTCAGCCTTGTAATTGGTGTGCCAGTAATTATTTAGGGCATAGGAAATAATGGTGGAGGATGGTTGCAGTTCCTTTTTCCAGGCCCTGGGGAAACCTCCGACCATTCTCTCGTCGGTCAGGTCGCCGATTTCAACCAGCGGGGCATCAGGGGTTACCCAGGTCAGGTTGAAATCAGGACGGCTGAGGCTTACCGCTTTTTGAACAGAAAAAAAGTCCAGGCAGGCTCCCGGTATTTCTTCAAAGAAAGGATTGACTGTTCCCCAGCCGAGGTCCAGGCGCATTCCGGCCGGAGACATCCGGAAAGGAAAGGCGAGGTGAACGCTTTCCTTTTCCCTGACCTTGATTTTATCCAGTCGATTAATGAAATCTATCCGTCCGTTGATTCCATTGATCCTGATTATCGTCCTGAGGCTGCGGCAGCCTGGCGCTTCCAGTTCCAGTTCCAGCGAGGCCACCAGCGGGCCGGCCTCCAGCACTTTGACCTGACGGACCCTGGCTGGCCGGGCTTTCTTTGGGTCGGTTCCGGGAACATAAAAATAGGCATTGAGGCCCGGGAATTTTTCGGCATCCACCAGCTCCAGGTTTCCGGCCGGTTTGAAAATCAAGCTGCGCACTGCTCCCGTTTCCGGACTGACCTCCAGGCGAAGCAGCTCATTCTCCAGGAAATTCTCCCCGGCCCTGGCCTGGCCGCCGCGCCAGCTACCGCCAGCCCTGAGGTAGAGGCGGCGGGCAGAAAAAGGCTGAAGCCGGCCGATTTCCACGGCCAGGGAGCCATCGGCCAGCCTCTGTGAAGGCAGGGAGCGGTTGTTTTCGTCCAGGACCAGGTCCAGTCCGGCCGAGAGGTCAGCCGGAATGAAAATTATTTCCGACCTGGTCAGCGAAGTGGTGTTGATTATATCGACTACTCTTCTTCCTGATGAGAGCCGCTCCGGGCCGGGGCTGACTCTGGCTCGCAGCTCCTTTTCCAGGGAATCGGCCAGCCCCAGTCCTTTTTCCAGGATGGACTTCTTGTATTCCCACTGGCGGACGGCATTCTCTCCGTCCGGGTTGGAAACGCTGTCATGGGCTCCCCAGGTATGCTCGTGAAAAAGAGTGACCTGGCGCCAGGCCTCATAAAATTCGGCCGATTTTTTTATAAATTCTTCCGGCGCCAGGAGCGAATATAGAGTTTCGAGCTGCAGAAGTCGTTCGCCGAGATTCCGGTTCAGGGCGGTTTCCCGGGCGGTGGAGGCGGCCCCGTCTTCCCAGTAGGGAGAAAAGTCTCCGCGGACAGCCGGAATTTCCAGGCCGTGTCTTTTTTCCATTTCCAGGAAGAGCTGTTCGCTGGTGGCGATAACCAGGCGGGGTGTAAGGAATTCTTTATTCCAGGCGGCCACCTCGCGGCTGAGGTCCGGGTCGGGTGGCCCGTTATCTCCGCCCACGGTGTAGCGGACCTGAACCATGGAGTAAGGATAATTCTTGCCCTCCAGCTCCGCCACGTATTCCAGGATTTCTCTTTTCTTGTCGACCCGGAAGTTTCCCAGGTTCAGGCCGTGAAACCAGGAATAGCCGCGGCCGGCCATCCAGAAAAGAATTTTTTCCTGGCCGGAGGGTGAAACCCAGTAAAAAGGCCGGTCAGCCCAGGTCTTTAAGGCCCAGCCGACCCGGTCGCCGCGGTCGGGCAGGATGGGCATGTAGTTGGGTCCGCTGGAAAGATAACGGACCCCGGCCAGGGCCAGGGCCGGCACAAAGGACCAGCTGTAACTTGGAATATCGGTAATCATGGCCGAGATAATCTGCGGAAAACCGCGGGCCTCCAGCTCCCGGGCAAAAGCCGTGAGTTCCAGCAATTCCTCCGGGTGGCCGAGCCCGGTCAGCTGGTTGGCCAGCGTGGCCTGAAGTCCTATCCAGCCGTTCTTTACGGCCCGTAATAACCGTTCTTTTTTTTGTTCATCCGCCTGTCTCAGGTAGGTTTCAACCGGCCAGAGCTGCTCAACATTCCACTTAAACCTGGCTTCCGGCGGCAGGCCCTGTGATTTTTCGGCCAGCTCGATGGCGGTTTCTATGTTCTGCCACTGTTTTCTTTCTACCTCTTCCTGGTAATCGGAATAGCCGATGTCCAGGTGAGAGTGGGGGAGAAGCCATAATTCCATCGTTCGGACCGGCTTCTGTTCGGCGGTCGCCCTGAAGAGTTGTTCTTTGCCCTTAAGAATGACGGCTTCAACCCGGGTCGGGCTGCTGACCGGCTCGGTTTCCAGGTAAAGCTGGTTATAACCGGTCTGGAGAACTTTTGAAACGGAAAGATTCCGGCCCAGCCTGACCTGGACGGAAACGGGCGGACCAAAATGGCTTACCTCCAGCAGCAGCGGTTGCCGCGGTGGCCTGGTGTTGAGGATGGCCGGCAGGGCTTTCAGCCGGGCCCAGGAGGAAAGCGGCTGTTCAAAGACCATCACCCAGTCCGAACTTCCGCCACGCTCGGCCGTAAGTTCCAGTCTCAGCGGTTGTCCTGGTTTCAGGAAACGTCGCGGAACGGTCAAAAAGAAATAACCGAAGAGCTCGTCGAACTGGTCGACCAGGGCCGTCCTGAAAGAGAGACTAAGGCCTTCCGGGCTGGAAACCGCCCACTCTTTTCTGGCCGAGCTGTCCGAGGTGGTAAATTCCAGTCTTCCAGCTTCATCGACCTTAAGGTAAAATCGATGGCTGCCCTTGGCCGTGGCCAGGCCTCCCATGAAGACAAAGACAGCACTGGAAGCGCTGAAATCGGCCGGCACCACCTGTGTTTCCCAGATCGCTTTCATGGTGCCGTCGCTGGCCCTGACTAACAGGGCGGGGAGTTGCCCGGGATAGGGTGAATGGTAATAAAGTTTCTGGCTGTCTATGGTTTTCTGGTAGCCATTAAGCCAGGTTTCGCCCCGGGGCTGGGCCAGAAGCCCGCCCAGGGCCGCCATAAGCATTGAAATAATTCCCAGGACCTGGCGGAAGCTCGAATATCTTTTCATGCTAACCACTCTATCCTGTATTTTTTTGGATCTATTTATTTCATAAAATTTCCGGTCAGAGCCGACCGGCCACCTCAGGCTAACTTCCTGATGATGCTCTTAATTTCTTTCTTGAAACGTTCTATCAAGCGCCGGCTACGAACTGCCGACCGGGATTCAGCCAGCAGCCTGATGATGGGCTCAGTGTTGGACGGCCTGAGATGAACCCAGGAGTCGGGCCAGCTGATTTTAAGGCCATCCAGGGTGGAAATCTTCTCGGAGTGGTAGCGTCGTCTCAGTTCCACCACCGCCCGGAAAGCCAGCTCGGCCGGGCAGTCCATTTTATCCTTCAGCAGGTGATACTTTTTGAACTCGGCAGCCAGGACCGACAGTGGCTTCTGGCTTTCGGCCAGCATTTCCAGCACCAGGCCGGCCGCGGTTAGCGAATCCCGGCAGGGATGGATTTCCGGCCAGATGACCCCGCCGTTACCTTCGCCGCCGATGACCGCGCCCTCGTCCAGCATGGCTTCCACCACGTTGATTTCCCCGATCCTGGTCCTGATGACCGGAACCCGGTACCTGGCAGCCAGGTCGTCTATGGCCATGGAGGCTGAGAGGTTTACGGCCACCGGGTCCCGCTTCTTTCCGAGCACGTGGGCCACGGCCAGGGCCAGGGTCAGGTCTTCGCCCAGCGCTCGGCCCTTCTCATCGACCAGGGCCAGGCGGTCAGCGTCGGCATCCTGGGCCAGGCCCAGGTCGGCCCCGAATTCCTTTACCCGGCGGCAAAGCTCACCCAGGTTTTCCGGGACCGGTTCCGACTGGTGGGCAAAGTGGCCGCTTAGGTCGGTATTGATAAGCAGGGCTTCGCAGCCCAGTTCCCGCAGGAGCTGGGGCAGAAGCGTGGCCCCGGCCCCGTTGGCGCAATCGGCCACCACCCGGAAGCCGCGGCCGCGGATGGCCTTAACTTTAAGACGCGACAGGATCTTTTCCAGGTGCAGCTCCCCGGCGTTTTTTTCCTGGAGAGGAGACTTGATTCTTTCGGCGGCCACGAAGGTGAACTCGCCCTGGTGGAATATGTCCAGGAATTCCTCCACCTGGGAGCGACGGAGATAAAGCCCCTCGGCTCCTATGAACTTTAGCCCGTTCCATTCAGGCGGGTTATGACTGGCAGTCACCACCACCGCCCCCCGGGCCTGTTTCTCGTGGGTTAGAAACAGTATGGTAGGAATCGGAAGCACGCCGACCTCAACCGGCTGGCAGCCGGTGGCCAGCAGTCCGCTGAGCACCGCTTTTTTAAGCATCGTGCCCGAGGGCCTGGTATCCTGGCCGACCAGGACCTGGCCCGGGCCGAGGTAGGTGCCGAAGGCCGAGGCGAACCTGGCCGCAATCTGCGGGGTCAGGCTTTCGCCGATAATCCCCCTGACTCCGGAGATGCTGACCTTGAGCGGCAATGTTTTTTTCATCTTTTTACCCGAGCAAGCGATTGAGGAAAGCCACCACCTTGTCCACTTCAAGCTGGGCTCTGGCCGCGGACTGGCTTTCGGCAATTATCCTGATGAGCGGCTCGGTGCTGGAAGCCCTGATGTGCACCCAGGCATCCTTCAAGCTAACATGCAGCCCGTCCAGGGAATTGACTTCGGCCCGGGGATAGAGTTTTCGAGTTTCAGCCACTAACGAATGCAGCCGGTGGGGCGGACAGACTATTTTGTCTTTGACGATGTGATAACGGGGAATAACCTTAACCAGCTCGGAGAGCTTTTTCTGCTGAACGGCCATGGCTTCAAGGACCAGGCCCATGACCGCAAAACCATCAAAGGCCGGCTGGAAATTACGGAAGGCCAGGCCGCCGCTGCCCTCGCCGGCCAGGGCTCCATCTTCCTGGAGCATGACCTGGATGAGGGCAGATTGGCCGACCCTGGTTCTTATGACCGGGACGCCATATTTTTCAGCCACCGCCTCAATCATCCTGGAGGTGGAAAGACTGGTGATAACCGGGCCCGGCTGCTGCTGCAGGTAATAACCGGCCACAACCGGCAGGGTATATTCTTCAGACAGGGTCTCGCCGGTCTCGGTCACCAGCGAGACGCGGCTGGCGTCGCTGTTAAGAAGAAAGCCCAGGTTGGCCCCGGTAGCCCTGACCAGGGAG
Source organism: Candidatus Aminicenantota bacterium (assembly GCA_013178315.1). Taxonomy (GTDB): domain Bacteria; phylum Acidobacteriota; class Aminicenantia; order Aminicenantales; family Saccharicenantaceae; genus Saccharicenans. Next base: position 5,921 of record JABLWX010000038.1, on the reverse strand, counting down.
GCCACCTCGCCGGCATTCCTGGGACGTGGTTCCGGGTCGTGGGGGAAATACCCGCTGGGTTCGTTGTTCACGGCTACAAGCTCGCAGCCGAGGAGACTGAAAAACTTGTTAACCAGCCCGGCCCCGGCTCCGTTACAGGGGTCGGCCACTACCTTGAACCTGGCCCGGGCTATTTCTTCGGTACGTAGCTTTTGGCTCAGCCATGAGAAATAGACTTCCTCCGGGTTCAACTCGTTGATGACGGCCGGGGACTTTTTGAGCTTCTGGTGGGCAAAACGCCCCAGGTGGTAGATGTCGAGCAGCTCCGATCCCTGGAATTCGTTGAGATAGGTACCCTGGCTGTTTATGAAATTCAGGGCATTCCACTCGGCCGGGTTATGTCCGGCGGTGATGGCGATGGCCCCGGCCGCCCGCTGCTGTCTTACCAGGAACTGGATGACCGGAGTGGGGCAGATGCCGAGATTTCTAACTTCGTGCCCGGTGGAGAGAAGGGCCGCAACCGCTCCTTCCTGCACCATCAGCCCAGATTTCCGGCTGTCGCGTCCAACCAGGACCGTTCCGGCTGGTAGCATGGTGCCAAAGGCCGAGGCAAAATCGATGACCAGTTCCGGGGTGATGGTCTGGCCGACGATACCGCGGACCCCGGACAGGTTGAGTTTTAGCAATTTCATGGCTGAATGTAATCAATTTACCATCAGACCTATTTTTAATCAATTGAATTAACCCTGAAGCCAGGCCCGGCGTCCCCGGTCAGCCTTCTCAGGGGAAAAATCTCTTTGTGGCCTGGATTCGCTGGCTCTTAGTTGAACTCGACGGGAACCGGCCTGGAGCTTCTACTCCCGGGGCAGCTCTGACGGAAGAGTTTCATTAGATAATTCAGCAGAGTTTATTTTTCCGGGGCCTGGGTTTGCTCGGGTAAAAAAGGGTTAATTAAGAACCAACAATTTAGCTCCGGCTGCTCTTATAAACTGGCCAGGAGTGGCCATATGATAGTAAAGTCAGCAACCGCCCGGCGGATTCTTCCATTCAATTTTCTCGATAAACGCAGTTACCCGGAATAAATTCTTCTCCACAATTCTTTTCAATAAATTAGGTTGCCCGGTGAAAGCCTAAGATGTCTTAAAAGGGCGAACTCTCCGGGCCGCTGGTTTCCGGGCGTAATCCATCAGGATACAGGACATCAGCTTGATCCCGATCCCGATCGCTTTTTCATCGGCCATGAAGGTGGGGGAGTGGACCGAGGTCTTTTCCAGGTGGGGCGGTACTACTCCCAGGGACAGCATTACCGCCGGGATTTCCCGGGCGAAATAGCTGAAATCTTCGCCACCCATTTCCGGCCGGTCCTCGATCGCCCTGTCCGCTCCACCGAGGACAGCTTCGGCCGTGGGCAGGATGGCCTGCAGCAGTTCGGGGTGGTTGTAAAGGGATGGCGTCCCGAACTGGTAGTCCAGCTCGAATGGCGCTCCATGAGACTGGCAGATGCCGGTAATGGTCCTGGTAATTTTTTCCTTGAGCCGCTCCCTCTGCTCGTCGCCGTAACTTCTGACGGTAGCCCGGAGCTCGGCCTTTTTCGGGATGATGTTGGTGGCCGTGCCGGCATGAAAATAGCCGACGGTGATGACGGTGTGGTCGTGAACATCTATTTCCCGGCTGATCATGGCCTGCAGGGCCAGGACGACGTGGCTTCCGACCACGATCGGGTCGACGCACTGGTCGGGGTTGGCCCCGTGGCAGCCCTCAGAACTAATATTCAGGAAGAAGGTGTCGCAGTTGGCCCCGGAGTAGCCCGGGACATAATGGACATAGCCGGCCTTGAGGGTATCGTCCACGTGAAAGGCAAAAATGGCCTCGGGCCGGTAGTCGCGGAAAACTCCGTCCTGAATCATTTTCTGGGCACCGTCGCCCCATTCCTCGGCCGGCTGGGCAATGAACAGGATGGTTCCCCGAAACTGGCTTTTCATCTGGCTCAGGACCGAGGCCACGCCCAGGAGCATGGCCGTGTGGATATCGTGGCCGCAGGCGTGCATCAGACCGGTCTCCTGGCCGTTTCTCATGACCTTTTCCCTGGAGGCAAAGGACAGGTCGGCCTCTTCGGTGATGGCCAGGGCATCCATGTCGCCGCGCATGGCCAGGACCGGACCGGGCAGGCCTCCCTTGAGCACGCCCAGGACTCCTGTCCCGCCGATTCCGGTCCGGACTTCAAGGCCCAGCTTCTGGAAATAATCGGCCACGAGGCCCGCGGTTCTCTTTTCCTGGAAAGCCAGCTCGGGGTGGGCATGAAGGTCCCGCCTTATGGCGATTATTTCCGGTTCAATCCTGGCTGTGAGCTCCTGGATTTTCTGGTAGTAGGCGGGGGGCCCGGCCTGTCGGTCAGAGGGCCGGGGAGCCGGGGTTCCATGAATGATCGGAAGCAAACCCAGCAACAAGAAGTTTATTGCTGACCTGGTTGCAGGTTTCATGAGGGACTCCTGAGAAAAAAATTCAAGGTTTGATTTTACTTCGGGGCGGGGGAAAAAATACAGAAAAAATTTTTCAATTTTTTCAGCAGAGGGTCGACTAAATGAGTAGGAAATCCTCCCGAGGAGGGCAGGGGAGAAGGACTCTCGGGGGGCGTCCTTCTCCTGCCAATCTTACGCCTTGGATGGAGGCCCTCCTCTTTTTAAATCTCTGATAATAATATCCAACTTTTTCCTTCAAAAATCAACTGGAAAATTCGCAAAACTTAACTTTTTGTGGACTTGATTCGTCCGGTTATTGTATCATCTTAATACCCTTGAAACGGAGGAAGCAATGGACGTTAAAAAATTCATCGAGCGCCAGGTGGAAGAAATAAAAGAGACAGTTGGCAAGGATAAAGCCATTTCGGCCCTGTCCGGCGGAGTGGACAGCTCGGTGGCCACCCTGCTGGCCCACCGGGCCCTCGGCTCGCAGCTCAAGACCATTTTTATTGACCACGGATTGATGAGAGAAAAAGAACCGGAGGAGGTCAAGACTGCCTTTGCCCGTTTGGGCATAGACCTGGAGATAGTGGACGCCAGGAACGAATTTTTCGAAGCCCTGAAGGGCAAGGCCGACCCGGAAGAAAAGAGAAAAGCCTTCCGGAATACTTTTTACAAGGTCTTTGGCCGCCAGGTCCTGAAGAGCAAGGCCAGGTACCTAATTCAGGGTACCATTGCCGCCGACATCATCGAGACCCGGGGCGGGGTCAAGACCCAGCATAACATCCTGGAACAGATCGGGATTGACCCGGAGAAAGGCTTTGGCTTCAAGATAATCGAGCCCCTGAAAGAACTGTTCAAGCACGAGGTGCGGGAGGTGGGCCGGGCCCTGGGCCTGCCCGAATTGATTTTCAAAAGGATGCCCTTTCCCGGACCGGCCCTGGCCACCAGGATCATCGGCGAGGTCACCCCGGAGCGGGTGGAGCTCGTCCGCAAGGCCACCAGGATCGTGGAGGAAGAGCTGGCCCCGCTCCAGCCTTTCCAGGCTTTTGCCGTGCTGATGAACGACATGGGAACCGGGGTGGAGGAAGGCCGGAGAAAATTCGGCCATATCATCATCGTCAGGTCGGTGGAAAGCCAGGATGCCATGACCGCCCAGCCAACCCCCATTCCCTGGGATGTCCTGACCAGGCTGGCCAGCAGGATCACGAAGGAGATTCCGTCGGTGGTCCGGGTGGCCTATGAAATTACTCCCAAGCCGCCGGCCACCATCGAATATATCTGACAGGCAGCGGGCGGTGCGGGCTGGACCAGGCCGGTTGTGGTCAGCCATGAGAACCTTGAAAGGATGCGCCCCGGAGGTCAGCCGCTGGCCGCTTACGCGCCCGCCAGATTTTGAGCTGATAAATCTCTTAATATATGAACAACCATTCATATATTGCCAAGCCTGAAAGGAGGAACCATGCCCTTCATCGGTAAAAGGAATCCCGATAACCCGACCCTGGGGGTGTTTGTGCCCTGCGACCCCAGGATTGATGAAACTTCGAGGACCAGGGCCTTTAACATCGGCCGGATGACCGCCCGGCTGCTGGCCCGCCATCTCCGTCTGCCCGACGGCAGTGCCCCTAATATTTTCTATTGCTCTCACCTGGTGGACTCGGAGAGCACGGCCGATTCCGGGGCCAAAGAAATGAAGGAGGCCGGGGTGGCCGGGATCTTCATTGTTCCCGACACCTGGTTTTTCCCGGGGAAATCGGCCCTGGCCCTGACCGCCCATTTCCCGCCTGAAACACCCCTGGCCTGCGTCGGCGGAAATAACGCCCCCAAGCCTGGAGTGGTCGGAATTGACGCCCTGGTAGGGGCTTATGCCCAGACCGGCCGGCTCTGCCAGATGGTAATAGGCAACATGCCCGAAACCGGCCTGGAACCGGAATTCGATCGGCAGACCGCCGAGGAGGTGGTGGACCTCGGTTATGCCATGCTGGTCCGGGTGGCCCTGCGCGGCAAAAGGTACGTGGCCATTGATACCGATTCCATGCAGATGGAAACGGCCCTGAACCATGTCCATGCGGCCAGGAAATTTTTTGGCCTGGAATCGACCCGCGAGTCGATGAAGCTCTTTGCCGACATGCTGCATAAAAAGGGAGGCTACGACCCCGAGGAACTTAAAGCCCTGCGGGACTGGGTGGTGAACGTCAAATTCAAGAACCGGATTTTTACCAACACCGAAGAAATAATAAGCTCAAAAAAGAACCTGCTCACCGGACTGGACCGGGTGAAACCGCCGGCCCTGTCGGCCGAAGACAGGAAAAAGCTGGACGAGGGACTGGCCCTCTACCTGATAATCAGGAATTACCTCAGGGACGTCAATGCCGTGGGCGGCGGCTGGACCAGCCAGTTAGCCTGGGGTTCAGACCGGCGCGGCCTGCCCCTGACCACGGCCGACATTGCCGAGTCGCTCTTCAACTCGACCGAGGACCACACCGGCAAAAAACCGGTGATTCCCTTTGCCACCGAGAACGACATCCAGGCCCTGCTGACCATGATCTGCTATTGCTACCTGAGCGGCGGCCAGCCGACCCTGTTCATGGATTTCCGCAAGGTCTACGAGCCCTGGGAAATCAGGAAGAAGGCCAGGGAGCTCAAGGTCGACCTGGGCCCGTTCGAGAACGAGGGCTGGATGCAGCGCGGTTTTGTCGACGGCAACAACTCCGGCTCGGCTTCGCTTGATTACGCCGCGGAAGCCTTTCTGTTCAAGGCTATTGAATATTACTTCCCGGGGCTGGGGTTTTCTGTGAGCTACCTTTCGCCGGCCGGGATCAGGGGCCTGGCCGGGCGCCTGGCCTATTCCGACCTGAGTGGAATGTTCACCATGGTCCAGGGCGAGGCCGAGAGCGTCTCGCTGCCCCCGCTTCTGGCCGAGGAAGTCTGCCGGGCTTCCGATTATTCCTGGCCTCACACCTTTGTGACCTATGACCAGCTACCGGCCAGCCTGGTCAAGATGGGCATGCCGGCCAACCATTTCCACATGATCACCGGGCTCAAACGCCGGCGCTGGCAGTACTTCTCCGATTATGCCTGTGTCCTGAACTACCGCTGGGAAAACCAGCCGGAGTATGACCAGGCCCTCGACCGGCCGGTGCCCATGCTCTACCGGCTGAACGGCGGGGAAACCCAGGCCAAGTTGATGCTGGCCAGGAGGGCGTAGGAAGGGGGCATCCGGACTGTCGCCGTGCACCCGGGAACCAGTCCCGTCGGTTCCCCCCGCTCCAGAGAGCAGGGCCCCCTTCCGCTATGGGTACCCGGCGACAGTCCGGATGCCCAGTAGGTCAGCGGAATTAATATTAATTTTATCTTAGCAGCAGGGGACTGTTGCGATGCACCCGGGAACCAGTCCAGTCGGTTCCCCCGCTCTAGAGAGCAGGGCCCCCTCCGCTATGGGTACCCGGCGACATTCCGGATGCCCAGAAGGTCAGCGGAATT
>JABLWX010000037.1 GCA_013178315.1 Candidatus Aminicenantota bacterium | reverse complement strand
CCTGAAGGTCAGAGGAATTAATCTTGATTTTATTAATTTTATCTTGGTGAAAGGGGACTATTGCGGTGCACCCGGGAACCAGTCCCGTCGGTTCCCCCGTTCCGGAGAACGGGCCCCTCTCCGCTATGGGTACCCGGCGACATTCCGGATGCCCTAAATATCGGTTTAGGCATACCCTTGTTTTATCCCGGGCAAAATGATTGACAGAAAAAGGCTAATCTGGTATTTTTTTAGCCTTGCGGCGCTATCGTCTAGAGGCCTAGGACGGGTGGTTCTCAGCCATCAAACCGGGGTTCGAATCCCCGTAGCGCTGCTTTTCTTATTTATGGGGTAAAGCGTCCAGTTTGGCCTTGTAGGCTTCCTCGTCCACTATTCCGAAGGTCAGGTCTTTGTTCAGGTTTTCCAGGGCCTGCACGTACTGGTTGTTCTGGTAAGTTGCCGGGTTGAGTCTCCAGGTGTTGGGCGGGGAGAAAGTGAAAACGTAATACACAAAATACTTATCGTAGGGATAAACCCAGACTTCGGCGGTATTGGCCTGGATGTCCTCGTTGGTCCGGTCGCCCATTTCCCGGCTGCCGGTGGTTCCCGTGGTCTGCTGGACAGTTGTGGCCCAGTCGGTGTTCTGCCGGTAATCGATTTGAGCCGGGGGGCCGTTTAATAGGTAAACCCGGGCCCGGTCGGTGTTCCAGGGCTGGGACCTGTTCTCTGTCTTGTAAACCCTCTCTATGTAGGCAATCCGGGTATCAAATTGCTCCCTGGCCACGGGCTGTCGGGCTTCCCAGAATAGAGTCTGAAATTGCACCCGCCCTTCGGTGGTGAGTTTCTTGTAGGCTTCCCTTTCAAAATCCTGCATGATGAAGTAGTGCTTGGCATACCAGGGGTCCCTTGAGGGCAGCATCCCGACTCCACAGGCCGCCGAAAGAATAAAAAACAGCGCCAGGACGAACAGAATTTTTTTATTCATTAATAGGCTCCTTTTTCCCTGTTTATAAGTTAACACCCGGAAAAATTAAAGTCAAATTAACGCGGGTGTTTTCCCAAAAATATTTTGCCCCTCCTGGCGAAATTTGTTAGCATACGGGTATAAGGGAGCAGCATGAAATCTAAGCGCACTTTCCTTTTTCTGACCCTGGCCGCAGCCCTGATCTTGGGTCTGATTCTTCTCTCCGGTTCCATCAGCTTGAAGCAGGTCCGGAGTTTGAGAGAGTTTCAGAAGGGGGTGGCTTTCACCGGTTATACCCGCGAGGCCTATAACGGCTGGCAGGCCGAGGAATCCATGCGGAATCTTAGAAAGACCAATGCCACCTGGGTCAGCATACTGGCCACGGGTTACCTTGATAATGTTTATTCGACGGTTATCGATTACAGCGGGGCTTACACTCCGAACGACGATTCCGTGGTGCACATGATCAACTATGCCCACCAGCTGGGCCTGAAGGTCATGCTCAAGCCGCATGTCGACCTGCTCAACGACCCCAACCACTGGCGCGGGCAGATCGGCCTGTACTACAACGAGGCAGCCTGGCAGCAGTGGTGGAGCTCTTACCGTCAGTTCATACTGCATTACGCTGGAATCGCCGCGGCCACCGGGGCCGAGCAGTTCTGCGTTGGCTGCGAGCTCGACGGCACCGTGGCCCGGGCCCAGGACTGGCGGCAGATTATTGCCGAAATCAGGCAGGTCTACTCCGGGACCCTGGTCTATGCCGATGACCAGGTGGAAAGCAGGCCCGAAGCGGTGACCTTCTGGGATGCCCTGGACCTGATCGGGCAGGATCTTTATCCCATCCTGACTTCCAAGACCAGCCCTTCGGTTTCCGACCTCTGTTATGGCTGGGCCAGGCTTCTGGTCAAAATCAAGGCGCTCTCAGAGAAATGGGGCGGGAAGCCCGTGCTGATCACCGAAATCGGCTACCGCAGTGTCCAGGGGGCGGCCCAGAGCCCCTGGGACTGGCAGAAGGAAGGGCCGGTCGACCTGGTGGTGCAGCGCAAGTGTTACGAGGCTGCCCTGCGAATGGTGGCCGGACGGCCCTACCTGGCCGGCATGTACTGGTGGCAGTGGTTCCCGGACCTGAGCATTGGCGGTCCCGAAGACACCTCCTTTTCTCCCTTCGGGAAGCCGGCGGAGCGGGTTCTTCGCCTGCGATTCCTGCTGCCGATGTGACACTTCTTGAGAGAAGTTCTGCCCTTATCTCCCCGGTTATGTCAGACCATATAAATTTACCATGTTCGGCTCTTAGCCAAATTAGATGGTCGAAATGTTGAATCCAGAAAGAAGAAAAAAATTGATTACTTAAATTTTGGATTATGCCGGACCTGATCCCAAGGCCCAGTAAATTTATTCTTTTTTATAGCTTTTCTATCGCTTAGATATTTTTTTCTGGCTCCTATTCCTATCTCAACTTAACCTTGAACATCCTGTTCCGGACATTCTGTTTCTTATCAACAAACCGGGAGATGAACCCACGGTTCAAAATGGTCTTTTTTTTGACAAACCGGCGGCAAACTGATAATTCTTATCTTTCGTGACCTTAGCCGACTTTAAAAACCAGGTGTAACCATGGAGAAACTTATTGATAGCGTCAGGAAGAATTTTGAGAAAAAGTTTGGCCGAAAGCCTTTGCTTCTGGCCTCGCCCGGAAGGATCAACCTGATAGGCGAGCATACCGATTACAACGAGGGCTTCGTGTTGCCCGGGGCCACCGACCGGGCGGTAATTTTTGCCGTGGCCCCGCGCGACGACCGGCGCTGCCGCTTCTATTCGCTGGATTTTGACCAGGATTATACAACCGACCTGGACCATCTTCATAAGTCAGAGTGGCGCTGGCCGGATTACCTCCAGGGGGTTCTGGACCAGTTTCTTAAAGGTGGCCACGCCATCAGGGGGCTGGACCTGGCCTTCGGCGGCAACGTCCCCATCGGCGGGGGAATGTCATCCTCGGCCGCGGTGGAAGGTGGGCTGGCCTTTGCTGTCAACCATCTCTTCGGCCTCAACCTTGACCTGCTGTCGCTGGCCCTGCTGGCCCAGAGAGCCGAGAATGAATTTGTCGGCCTGAGATGTGGCATCATGGACATGTATGCCAACCTGCACGGGCAGCCGGGAAAGGTCATGAAAATAGACTGCCGCCACCTGGTCCACGAGTATTATCCTTTTGACCGGTCCGAGCTCAGGGTAATCATCAGTGATACTGGGGTCCGGCGGGAACTGGCCGCTTCCGAGTATAACGTCCGCCGCCGCCAGTGCGAGGAAGGCGTCAGTCTTCTGCGGCGCTATTACCCGGAAATAAAAAGCCTGCGCGATGTCAGCCCGCAGATGCTGGAAGAGCACCGGGCGGAATTTGACCCGGTGGTCTGGAAGAGGTGTGCCTATGTCGTCAGCGAAAACGGGCGCGTGGACCTGGCCTGCCGGGACCTCGTCCGGTCAGACTTCATTTCTTTCGGGGAGAGGATGAAGGAATCGCATCGCGGCCTGCGCGATGAATATGAGGTCAGCTCGCCAGAGTTAAACCTGCTGGTGGACTCGGCCCTGGAAGTTCCCGGGGTGCTCGGCTCCCGGATGATGGGAGCCGGCTTCGGTGGTTGCACCATCAGCCTGGTGGAAGCCGGGGCGGTTGAGGAATTCAGGTCCAGGGTTTCTGCCGATTACCGGCGGGAGACCGGGCGTGAACCGGCCATCCACGTGGTCAGGATTGAAGCCGGGACCAGAATTCTTGAGGGCTAAAAATTTTTCGGGGGAAGGGGCTTGAAGGCTCTGGGCCTGCCGTTTGACCCGCTGCGGCGGTTGCTGCAAGTGGAAAACCTGGTCATGGATTCCGGCCACAGGAAGTATTACCGCTTCCGACCGGGAAAGTTCTACGGGGGCATGGTAACCGCCGATGCCGTCGGCTGTACACGATTGATTTTTTAAAATAGTGGCAGCTCCGGAGGGGAGGAGCTGCCTTTGTCAATATAAGAAGGAGGGTTTTGGGGGAGATTGGCTGGGAAGCTAGGATTCGAACCTAGATAACATGATCCAGAGTCATGTGTCCTACCGTTGGACGACTTCCCAACGCTTGCTTAAATATAGCCAATTTTGGTCGATTTTTCAAGGGCTGGCCGCGGATTGAAGCTTGGGGTGCTTGCCTGTATAATAGATAGCTAAAATTTCATGGCGGAAAGAATGCAGGGATGACCAGAAGCCGGCTTCACTACCTCATAATATTTCTTCTGACGGCTGTCTTCCTATATTTTTTCTTTAAGAGCGTCCACTGGAACGAGGTCTGGAAGTATCTTCGGGAATTCCGGCTTCCCTTCCTCATCCTGACCATCATGCTGGGCCCGCTTCACCTGGTGACCAGGTCCATAAGGTGGAAGTTCCTGCTGCACCCGGTCAAGCCCGACCTCCGGTTCGGCAAGGCGGTCGAGGCCACTACCGTCGGTTTCACCGTGACCCTGCTCTTCCCGGCCCGGGTGGGGGAGGTGGTCCGACCCATCTACCTGGCCCGGGCCGAAAACCTCAGCGCCGGCTACCTGATGGGAACGATCGTGGTGGAAAGGGCCTTTGACCTGTTCACCAACTGTTTCTTACTCGGGACCTTCCTGCTGACCAGGCCCTTTTTCCGGCACCACCTGGAGCTTGACGCCGAGGACCTCGGCCGGCTGTATTTCTGGGGCAAACTCGGGCTGGTTCTGGCCGCCGTGCTCTTCCTGGTAATCATAACCCTTTACTTTCTGAAGGACCGGGCCAGCGGTCTCTTTCGATTCGTCGGCCGTCCCTTCCCGGCCAGGGTCCGGCCGGGCATCGAGAAGTTTGGACAGGAATTCATAGAGGGTTTGAAGTTCTTCCATTCCCTCTGGCGGCTGCTGGGCTATTTTGGCCTGTCACTGGTGGTCTGGCTGGGCATTTCCTTCCTGTACTGGGTCTTTTATACAGGCTACGGCCTGAAAATTCCCTATTTTTTCATCGTCCCCTATATCTTCCTGACGATGATTGGCGCCTCCATTCCCACCCCGGGCATGGCCGGCGGTTTTGATTACTTCAGCAAGCTGGCCCTGACCAGCCTGTACGGGATGGACCCGGACCGGGCCGTGGGCCTGACCATCGTCATCCATTCCCTGCAGTTCGTGGTGACATGCCTCCTCGGTTATGTTATATTATGGAGAAACGGCCTGAGCCTGTTCCAGGCCAGGAAAATGGGAGAAGGACAGAGCTGATGCGCTGCCCCTACTGCGGTTTTCTCGAGAGCAAGGTTATCGACTCCAGGGAAAGCCAGAAAGGCATGTCCATCAGGCGCCGGCGGGAATGCCTGAGCTGCAAGAAGCGCTTCACCACCTACGAGCGGCTGGAACAGCTACCCTACATGGTGGTCAAAAAGGATGGCACCCGGCAGCCCTTTGACAGCCAGAAGTTGCTCCGGGGGATGATGAAGGCCTGCGAGAAGCGGCCCATCCAGATCAGCCAGCTCGAGGAGATCGTGGAAGAAATCGAGTCCATCCTCCAGGACCGGCCGGACAAGGAGATGGAATCTTCGGAAATAGGCCAGATAGTAATGGAAAGGCTCAAGGCCCTGGATAAGGTCGCCTACATCCGGTTTGCCTCGGTCTACCGCGAGTTCAAGGATGTGGTAGAATTTAAGCATGTGCTGGAAAACCTGCTCAAAGAAAAATAAAGCCAGCGTTCTCCGACACCCATGAAAAGGAAAATTAAACCGGTAGCCAGAATTTTCAAAGTCGAAACCCAGATCAAGGGCGCCGGCGGCGAGATAATGTTCAGGCGGGAAAGCCTGGGCAGCCCCTACCTGGCCTGGGAGCCGGCGGTTGACGTCTACGAGAAGGATGAGGAAGTGGTGGTGGAGGTGGAAGTGCCCGGAGTATCGGCCAGGAACCTGCGGATTGTCCAGTGGGGCAACCGCCTGGAGGTCAGCGGCCTGAAGAAAGAGGTGGTCGAAGCCTCCCGGCTGCGTTTCCACCGCCTGGAAAGGGAGATGGGTTTCTTTCACAAGGAAATTGTGTTGCCGGTCTGGGTGTCCTCGGAAGACACCCGGGCCTCTCTGGAAAACGGCGTGCTGACCATCGTTCTCAGGAAGCAGCAAAAAACCACCAGAGAAATCGAGGTCAAGGTTCAGACGAGAAAGGACGAAGACCAAGGAGGTAGATGATGTCCGAGTTCGATAATTCCCCGGAAGAAGCGGTCAACGGTCTGACCGAGGAGCAGCAGCAGAAACTGCAGGTCCCTGACAAGCTCCCCGTTCTCCTGCTCAGGGACGTGGTGATTTTTCCCTACATGATTGCCCCGCTCTATGTCGGCCGGGAAAAGTCCAAGGCGGCCATAGATTACAGCCTGTCCACCAACCGCATGATCCTGCTGCTCACCCAGAAGGACATGGAGATTGAAGAGCCCAAGCGGGAAGATGTCTTTGAGGTGGGCACGGTGGCCCTCATCATGCGCATGCTGAAGCTGCCCGACGGGCGCATCAGGATTCTGGCCCAGGGCCTGGTCCGGGCCAAAATTGAGACCTTCGAGGACGAAGGTCCTTTCATCCAGGCCAGGATAGTGACCCTGCAGGAGCCAGAGTCGGCCGAGAAATCCATTGAGCTCGAAGCCCTGATCAGGAATGTCCGCTCCGGCCTGGAAAAAGCCACTTCCCTGGGTAAGTCGATCCAGCCTGAAATCCTGGTCATCGCCGCCAACCTGGAGGACCCGGGCCGGCTGGCCGACCTGACCGCCTCCAACCTGGAGCTCAAGGTCAAGGAGGCCCAGGAAGTCCTGGAAATTGTCGACCCGGTGCTGAGGCTGAAGCGGGTCTACGAGCTCCTGGTCCGCGAGCTTGAGCTCCTGGAAATGCAGTCCAAGATTTCCAACGAGGCCCGGGGTGAGCTGGACAAGCTCCAGCGCCAGTACTTTCTGCGCCAGCAGATGAAAGCCATCCAGAAGGAGCTGGGCGAAGGCTCAGAGCTCCAGGAAGAAATCAAGGCCTACCAGGAGAAGCTGAAGAAGCTCAGGGTCAGCGACGAGGTCCGGGAAGAACTGGAAAAACAGATCAGCCGCCTGGGCCAGATGCACCCGGAGTCGGCCGAGACGGCCGTCATCAGGAATTACCTGGACTGGATGTTTTCCCTGCCCTGGGACATCAGCACGAAGGATAACCTGGACCTGAAGATGGCCAAGAAGATCCTGGACGAGGACCATTATGGCCTGGATAAGGTCAAGGAAAGAATCATAGAATACCTGAGCGTCAGGAAACTCTCCAAGAAGCTCAAGGGGCCCATCCTGTGCTTTGTGGGGCCTCCGGGCGTGGGTAAGACCTCGCTCGGGAAGTCCATCGCCCGGGCCCTCGGACGGAAGTTTGTCCGGATTTCCCTGGGCGGAGTTCACGACGAAGCCGAAATCCGCGGCCACCGCCGGACTTACGTCGGGGCCATGCCCGGAAAAATCATCCAGGGCCTGCGCCGGGCCGGTTCCAACAACCCGGTCTTCATGATGGACGAGGTGGATAAGATCGGGGCTGATTTCCGGGGCGACCCGTCCTCGGCCCTGCTGGAAGTGCTCGACCCCGAACAGAACAACAGCTTCCTCGACCATTACCTGGGAGTGCCCTTCGACCTGTCCCGGGTCATGTTCATCACCACGGCCAATTTGCTCGACCCCATCCAGCCGGCCTTCCGCGACCGGATGGAGGTCATCGAGCTTCCCGGCTATACCGAGGAAGAGAAGTTGCAGATTGCCATCCGGCATTTAATCCCCAAGCAGATTGCCGAGCATGCCTTGAAGCCCGAGGCCATCGACATTTCCGAGGCGGCGGTTAAGGCCATAATTTCCCAGTACACCCGGGAAGCCGGCGTCCGCAACCTGGAGAGGGAAATTGCCACCGTCTGCCGCAAGGTGGCCAGGCAGATCGCCGAGGGGAAAAAAAGAAAGGTCAGGGTGACCGCCCAGAACGTGGAAAAGTTCCTGGGCCCGCCCAAGATTTTCCGCGACCAGCTCACCAAGAAAGACCAGGTGGGCGTGGCCACCGGCGTGGCCTGGACCGCGGCCGGCGGCGAAATCCTTTTCGTCGAGGCCACCCGGATGCAGGGCAAGGGCAACCTGATGCTGACCGGCTCCCTGGGCGAGGTCATGAAGGAATCGGCCCAGGCCGCCCTGAGCTATGCCCGGGCCCATGCCAGGGAATTCGGCATCGACCCCAGGATTTTCATGGAGAATGATTTTCATATCCATATACCGGAAGGGGCCATTCCCAAGGACGGGCCTTCAGCCGGGGTGACCATCGCCACCGCCTTCATCTCGGTCTGCACCAACATCCCGGTGCGCTGGAACGTGGCCATGACCGGCGAGATAACCCTGAGGGGAAACGTCCTGCCGGTGGGC
>JABLWX010000036.1 GCA_013178315.1 Candidatus Aminicenantota bacterium | reverse complement strand
GAAGGTCCTGGCCGCCCAGAGGGCAGGCATCAAGAAGATGATCCTGCCGCTGCCCAATAAAAAGGACCTGGTCGACATCCCGGCCAAGATCCGCCAGGAAATGCAGTTCATCTTCGTGGAGGACATCAAGCAGGTCTTCCGGGAGGCGCTGGCCCGGCCTTTTTCTCAAGACGTGGTGGTGGTCGGAGCAAAGACGGGACGGGGGGAAAAGGGTGCCGGCCGGAAGAAAGGCTGAGCCTTAAAACAAACTCGAACCGGGAAAGCTGCCACGGGGCCACCACTGTGTTATGAGGGGGTCAGCTTCATTCCGACCTGAAGTTAACTGGCCGCCTGGCTGACAGATAGATAGAGCCCTGTCTCCAAGCACAATTATTAGCCGCGCTTTTTCAGCCCAGGAAATTGCCCTCAAATACCAGCTGGGCCGGCCCGGTCTGGAAGATCCGGTCTTTTTCCCATTCTACTATCAGCGAGCCCATGCTGGTCCAGACCCGGACCTTTCTTTCGGTCAGGCCCTTGAGGATGGCGGCCACCGCCGCGGCACAGGAGCCGCTGCCCGAGCTCAAAGTCTCGCCCACGCCCCTTTCCCAGAACAGGACCTCTATTTCCTGGCGGTTAATAACCCTGATGAATTCCACGTTGGTCCTGTGGGGAAAGAAAGGATGGTGCTCCAGCTCCTGGCCCACCTGGTGCCATTCGATCCTGGCCGGGAAGAATCTTTCCACGAAGATGTCGCAGTGGGGGTTGCCGACCGAAACGCAGGTGATGTGGTAAACCCGGCGGCTGATGGACAGGGGATAGTCAATTATGTATTCATGCTCCTGGCCATCATCAAAGGGAATGTCGCGGGAAGAGAAGCGCGGTTCGCCCATCTCGGTTCTGAGCTCAAATGAATTGCCATCTCGTTGCACCAGGTTGCAGGAACGTTCCCCGGCCACCGTTTCAAAGGTAACGTTCGTTCCATTTACCCGTTTCCGGTGGAAAAGGTAGGCCGCGGCACAGCGCAGGCCGTTGCCCGAAATCTCGGCCTCGGAGCCATCGGCATTGAAGATGCGAAAGCCATAGCGCTCGGCCTGCCCGTTCACCTGCTTTAATAGGAGCAGGCCGTCGGCTCCAACGCCGGTATGACGATCACACATCCGCCGGGATATTTCCGGCAGGTCGGCTTCCTCCACCCGGGGTGGATCTTCCACCACCAGGAAATCGTTTCCCAGGGCGTGAAGCTTGGCGAACTGCATCAGGGTACTCTCAGGGTAACGATAAAGTCTATCTTCTCGCCGTCGCCTTCGCGGCGAACCAGCAGGATGATTTCCTCTCCGGACTCGGTCTTTTTCAGGATGTCCTGGAATTCCTTGACCGAGCTGACCTTGACCCGGTTGACTTCCAGGATGATATCGCCGGTCTGGAGTCCGGCCCTGGCCGCCGGGCTGTACTGCCGGACCTCGGTGATCAGCAGGCCCTCGGTGGTGCTCAAGCCGTAACGCCTGGCCAGCGCCGGGGTGATGGCGGTCAGCCCCAGGCCGACGTCCTTGTCCAGGCTTTCTTTCGGGCCGGGGGTTTCAACCGGTTCGAGCTCATCCAGCCGGGCCTTTACAGTCATTTCCTTGCCGTCGCGGATGATTTTTATGGTCACCAGGTCGCCGGGCTGCAGGTCGGCCACCTTGAACCGGAGGTCCTTCCAGCTTTCCACCGGCTGGTTGTTAATTTCCACGATGACGTCATATTTCCTGAGGCCGGCTTTCTCGGCCGGGCCTTCGGGTTCGACCTGGGAGATGATGACGCCCTTGCTGACCTTGAGGTTAAACTGTTTCTTCATCGACTCGGTGATGTCGGTGCCGCGCAAACCGAGGCGACCCCGGACCACCCGTCCCTTTTCCTTGAGCTGGGCCACGACCTTCTTGGCCAGGTCGGAGGGGATGGCGAAGCCAATGCCGATGTTGCCGCCGCTCGGGCTCAGTATATTGCTATTAATACCGATAACTTCGCCCTTGAGGTTTATCAGCGGGCCTCCGCTGTTGCCGCGGTTGATGGCGGCATCGGTCTGGATGAAGTCCTGGTAGGTTGGGGTGTTGGCCCCCAGCCCCAGCTGGCGTCCCTTGGCGCTGATTATTCCGGCAGTTACCGTATGCTCCATCCCGAAGGGATTGCCAATGGCCAGCACCCATTCGCCAACCTTTATGGCCGAGGAATCGCCCAGTACGGCATAGGGAAAATTCTTGCCCTCGACCTTGAGCAGGGCCAGGTCGGTAGCTGCGTCCTGGCCGACGTTCTTGGCCTCGTATTCTTTGCCGTCAATGGTGGTGATGCTCACCTTGACGGACTTTTCGACGATGTGGTTGTTGGTCAGTATGTATCCATCGGGAGAAATGAAGAAACCCGAACCTTCAGCCTGGGAACGGAACTCGCGCTGCTCGCGGTCGCGGGAACGGGGTGGGTTGCCGAAGAACCTGTCCCAGAAATCCTGGAAGGGCCAGTCTTCCTCAAAGCCAAAGGCCGGCACCTGTTCCACCCTCTCGGCCACCACCCTGACCACGGCCGGGCCGACTTTTTCGGCCACGCTGACAAAATCCTGGCTGGAGAGGACTTCCGGGGCCGGAAGGCTCCTTTCAGCCGCCAGCAGGTGGTTGTTCAGGGCCGGGCCCGGTTTATCCGCAGTTTTGACCGGAGCCGGCTTTTCCGGCGACAGGAGAAAGTATCCGGCAATAAGAAAACCCGCCAGAAAACTGATGGCGCCGATCCACAGGTATTTCTTCATTTTGAGCCTCCCTCGAAGATAATTAAAATTAACATAACGAGCCATAAAATTCAACGGAGCCAGACTCCTGGCCTAATTTAATGAATAACCAGCAGAGCGGCTCGATGGTTGCATTGGCCGCGATTCGTCGGTAAGATAAGAGCACAAAGAGAGTCCTGTCATGAAAGAAAAAGGCCGGCCACAAGGGAAAAAGAAGGCGCGGGGACTATTTATCGTTTTCGAGGGAATTGACGGCTCCGGCAAGTCCACCCAGGTGGAACGCCTGGCCCGGAGGTTGCGCCGCCGGGGCCTGGAAGTGGTCACCCTGAGGGAACCGACCCAGGGCAAATGGGGGCGGAAGATAAGGGAACTCTCCCGGACCAGCGGCTCGGTCACTCCCGAAGAGGAGCTCGAGCTCTTTATCAGGGACCGCCGGGAAAACGTGGTGAAAAATATCCGACCGGCCCTGGAAGCCGGAAAAACGATAATCCTTGACCGTTATTATTTTTCTACCCTGGCCTACCAGGGAGCCCGGGGGCTGTCCCTGGAAGAAATCAGGCGCCGGCACCGAAAATTCGCCGTCGTCCCCGACCTGGTGTTCATCCTGGATGTTCCGGTCTCTACCGGCCTGCGCCGCATCAAGGACAGGCCAATCATCTATGGGCATTTTGAGGAAAAAGAGTACCTAAAAAAAGTCAGGAAAATATTCCTGTCGTTCCGCGACCCGCAGTGCCTGGTGGTCGACGGCCGGCCGGCGGCGGCGGCCATCCACCGGAAAGTCTGGTCCCTCCTCGTGAAAAAATTCCCGGAGCTCAAATAAGCCGGGGAAATTTTTCAGTTTCAGGTACTTGCGCCAATGATTGAAAGTTGATGGCCGGGCCCAAGGCTCCCGTGACCCGAGGTAAATGGAATCCCCCGGGAGCGATGGAGCAAGAAGGCGAGGAGACTCGGCTGTCCGGATCCCTTGAACCATCCGGGGCCTAAGAGAAACAAAGATGCAACCATAAGCCGGCGGGCATTGTTTTTTTACCCTTTAATCTGATATATTGTCTTACTTGCTGGCTGTTTCGAGTTTCAGACTGGACTAAGATGCCCGAAAGAAAAAAAATCGTTCTTAAGATCAAGGTTCCAACCTTTAACCGGAAGAAAATAATCAGGGGGCTACTGCTGTCGCTGCTGTTGCTGGTGGCCCTGGCCCTGGGCGGAATGTTCGGGGCCTACCTGGCCATAAAGGAAAACCTCCCGGATGTGGGGGAACTGGAACAGATCAAGCCGAAAATAATATCGGTCGTATATTCCGATGACGGCCAGCCGGCCAAGGAGTTTGCGGCCGAAAGAAGAATTCAGATCCCCTATGAAAAGATTCCCGAGACGCTGAAGCAGGCCATAATCGCCACCGAGGACCCGAGGTTTTTTGCCCACAAGGGCATAGATTACCGCGGCATCATGAGGGCCGTTAAGGAGGATTTTTTCAGGATAATCCTGGGCAAGACCAGGCTGCATGGGGGGAGCACCATCACCCAGCAGCTGGCCCGCAGCCTGTTCCTTTATCCCCAGCAGACCATCCGCCGCAAGCTCAAGGAAATTTTCGTGGCCATGGAAATCGAGCGGCGTTATACCAAGGAAAAAATCCTGGAACTCTACTGCAACCAGTTTTACCTGGGCCACGGGACGTGGGGAGTGGAATCGGCGGCCCAGCTCTATTTCGGCAAGAGCGTTACCGAATTAACCCTGCCCGAGGCGGCCCTGATTGCCGGCATATTTAGGGGCCCGGCCATCTATTCACCTTACAACAATCCCAAGGTCACCCTGAATCGCCGCAACCACGTTCTGAACCGCCTGGCCGAGGAGGGTTTCATCAGCCGGCAGCAGGCCGAGGAATTCAAGAAGCAGCCGCTTGAAGTCCTGCCCCTCCGCAGGCAGGCCATTGAAGCTGGATCCTATTTTTACGAGGAAGTAAGGAAGTACATAGAGCGCAAGTACGGCGATGATGTCCTGTACCGCGGCGGCCTTAAAATTTACACCACCCTGAACCTTAACTATCAGAAATACGCCGAGGAGGCGCTGGACCGCGGCCTGAGGGTCCAGGATAAAAAGAACGGCTGGCGAAAGGACAAGCGCAACCTCCTGGCCGAGGGCAAGAGCGACCTGGAAAAAATCTGGCTGGATGACTGGGACAGCCTGGCCCCGGTTCCCGGGAAGACGGAACAGGCCATCGTCCTGGAAGCGGGAAGGACCGAGGCCAGGGTCAGGCTCAAGAATTATACCGGCCTCATGACCAGCAAGGGAATTGAGTGGACCAAGGCCCGTTACCTGAATGAGTTGATAAAGCCCGGGGACGTCATACTGGTTGAAGTGCAATCGGTGGATGAAGCCACCAGGACGGTCCGGGTCAACCTGGACCAGGAACCGGCAGTGGAGGGAGCCTTCATTGCCGTGGACGTGGCCACCGGCCAGATCAAGGCCATGGTCGGTGGGTACTCCTTCAAGCGCAGCCAGTTCAACCGGGCCACCCAGGCCCTGCGCCAGACCGGTTCTTCCATCAAGCCGATTTTCTACACGGCCGCCCTGGAAAAGGGCTTCACCCCGGCCAGCGTTATAGTCGACGAGCCGACCAACTTCGTGGACAAGTGGACCGGCAATCCCTGGACGCCCAAGAATTATGACGGCGAGTACCACGGGGCGGTCACCCTGAGGACCGGCCTGGAAGAATCCCGGAACGTGATCACGGCCAAGCTGCTGGACTATATTTCCCCCCAGGTGGGAGTGGAATATTGCCGCAAGTTCGGCATTACTTCCACCATTTACCCCTACCTGTCGCTGGCCCTGGGAGCCTTCGAGGTCACCCTGCAGGAGCTGGTTTCGGCCTTCAGCGTTTTCCCCAACAAGGGGCTGCGGGCCAGGCCTTATTTTATAGTCAAGATTGAGGACAAGGACGGCAACATCCTGGAAGAAAACCTGCCCCAGACCGAAGAGGTCATTTCACCCCAGATTGCCTACATGATGACCTACCTGCTCCAGGGCGTGGTCCAGAGGGGAACCGCGGCCTCGGCCGCTTCCCTGAACTGGCCGCTGGGTGGAAAGACCGGCACCACCAACAAGTTCACCGATGCCTGGTTCATCGGCTTTTCGCCCTCGCTCTGTGCCGGGGCCTGGGTCGGCTACGACACCAAGATAACCCTGGGAAACAAGCAGTCCGGGGCGGTGGTGGCCCTGCCCATCTGGCGGGATTTCTTTGCCCGGGTGATTGAAGATAAGAAAAAAGAATTCCTGGCCACGCAGCCGGCGCCATCATCAGGAGAGGAAGCTCAAACCGTAACCAACCCGGAAGCCATCCTGATTGAGGATTTTGAGGTCCCGCCCAACCTGGTCTTTGTGACCATAGACAGAAAGACCGGGCTGCTGGCCTCACCGGTCTGTAAGTATCCCTTCCAGGAGGTCTTCCTGCCCGGCACCGAGCCCAACCGCTATTGCTCGCTGCAGGATCACCTGCGGGTCCTGGATTATTATGCGGAACGGAAGGCCAAGGAAGAAAGGGATTAACCCCGCTGCTGGCCGGGTGGAATAAAATCGAACAACATATGAATGGTTATTCATATGTTAGCTGAGCCACTGGCAGGAATCTAAGATTCATAAAGACCCGACTTAAAGATTCCTTTAGACCCGGCAGATCTAATTGAATGTTCTGAATTTCTAAGCCTGAGAGGTGGGAAAAAGTTGACCGTCCCGGTCGCCAGCCCAATATAATCCTGGCTTTTTCCGGATGGGCTGGAGATTGCCTGCACAGGCCAGGAATACTCAGTAATCAGGAACCCGAAAATTCATGCTTGCAGTGGGCCTGTTAGCTGTCCCTTGAAACCGCCCGGGCTGGTTCAGAGAATCACCCGGACCGGTTCGCGTGAATGTCCGGTTTTTCTTTGCCTGCAGCCCTAAGATCGGGGCCTGCCTCTGGCCGATGCCTATTGAGCCTATTTTTTGCGGCTGACCGAACCAGACCTCGATGAGGAAGAGCCGCGCGATGAGCCGATTGAACGGGAACCGGAGCCGGAAGAGCCTATCCTGGAGGAGCCTGATCTGGAGGAGCCAATCCTGGAACCGGAACCGCTCCGATAAGAGCCGTAGCTGGAGCGCGATGAGCCCGAACTCAGGCCCGGCGAGCTTAGACGGGAAGGAGCATAACGTTCGTTCCGAGGAGCAGTGGATGGCCGGTATGAAGTGCTGCCATAGCTTCTCGAGCTGGTTGAAGGCCGGCTGTAGCTCCGGCCTGGTGCTGAATAGTCAGAGCGATAGCCGCTCGAAGGCCGGCTGACACTTCTGCTGCTGATGCTTGAAGATGAGGGATAGGTCTTGATGGTGCGCCCGGTCTCAGGTCCGCTATAAGACCGGGAAGCAACGGCCGAGGGTGAATCATCCTTTTTCTGGATTTTCCTGGGTGTCACCTTGCCGGAAGCAGGAGTGCTTTTTGATGGCTTGGCCGAACTGGAGCCTTTCTCCCCGCCCTGGCTTTTTGGCTGAATTGATTTTCCCTTCTCGCCTGAAATCTGGGCCGGTCTTTCCCCGGACTGGCCAACCGGACGGAGACGTTCCGGGCTGGCCTTGTCCCTGTTCCCGGAAATTCTTCCGGGTGCCTCTCTTAGACCCTGTTTCAGGCCGGCGCCCTGGTTATCCTGCCTGACCAGGACTCGCTTGCCATCCAATTTTTCCACCGTTAACTTGGAGCCTTCCGGGCGGAAGGGGAGGGTCCTGCTGGTCATCGTAATCTTCTTGTCCAGGTTGGCCGCTCTCAGGTTTTCTGGCCTCAGGGCAGCCCGCGAAATGTCTCGGGCCCGGAGCTGGTCTTTCCTGACGGCCACCAGGGCCCGGGAATGAATCGGGTAGGCCCCGGTATATCTATCGTAGAAGACGTTGTTGATCACCACCACCGGGTAACCGTACCAGCCGAGCGGCGCCCAGCAGAAATAGTCCATGTCCCACCACCAGCTGACCCAGGCCGGCCCCCAGGCATAATGGGGAATCCAGTACCAGCCGATGCCCACGGCCCAGTGCCAGCGTCCGTAGTGGAAGGCCACCCAGCCCCAGGGTTCATAGGGAACCCAGGTCCAGCCGGCCAGCGGCACCCAGACCCAGCGCCCGTAATAGTAGGGGCGCCAGTCATCGTCCACGCCCCGCGGCACCCAGACGTAACCATAGGGGGCAACATAAACCCAGTCGCCGTAATCGTTGAGCTCGCCTTCGTACTCGGCCAGGTCTTCGGGCAGGTACCGCCTGGCATAGAGGCGGCTGGTCTGCTGGTCTCGGGCCTGGCTCCAGCGGTCAAACCCGTCGTCAGCCACCGGGCGAAAACCGACCGGCTTGGAGGCAAAGCGGCCCTCGGCCATTTCCAGCCGCTGCTCGCCCTTGACCAGGTAGGAATTCTGCTCGCCGGCCGCTTCCACCAGTCCCTTGAAGACCAGGATCTCGGTGCCCCGGCCCTCTTCCACGTCAATCCTGAAAATGCCTTTTTCCAGGACGTAGAAGGAAGAATCCGGGGTATGGATTTCAATTCCTTTTTCCCGGTTGAGGTTGTTGATGGCGAAGTAGACATGGCCCGACCAGACCCGGAACCTGATCAGGTCGTTATCCTTTCGGGGCAGGTTCATGACATCGAGCTTGGTATCGCTATCGAGCCGCAGGTAATTGCGGCGTCCGAACTGGATTTCCATCCGGCCTTCGGACGTCCCCAGGCGGTCGCCCTCGGCTACCGGGTCGTTGACCACGGCCTCTTCGTAGCCGATATCAGCCGCTCTCTGGATAAAAGCCTTGCCTTCGAGGAAGCTCACCCGGCCAACCGAGTCGTT
>JABLWX010000035.1 GCA_013178315.1 Candidatus Aminicenantota bacterium | reverse complement strand
CTGCCTGGAAGCGGTCAGACTGGCGAAGGCAACCCGAGAAGGCAGGCAATCAGATTCCAATATGCCTTTTATAACCAATGAATTAATCGGTTGGTATCGCGAACTGGGCCTTAAAAAATTTAATTATCAAAAAATCGGCCAGCCGTCGCCCGGCTGGTAATTCGAATCAGCTTACCCGGGGAATAACTCCGGTGCGCCCTATAATTATCTCCAGCCCAATAATGGCTGCACAAATATCGGTCAGAGATTGGCAATTATATGGAGTCGCATGAACCAGGAAAACGGTTTCCAAGTCTTGTGGCCACAGATTTCCGAGGTTTCCGGGTTCCGCTGCCGGGTGCAAAAACCAGGCATAACCATACTTAAATTGACTGGAGTATCAAATTTGCTTAAATTGGAATTACATTAAATAAAAAGAAAAATGAGGACCGAAACCTCGGGGAAAGAGCACACCTCCAGAGCCTTCCTTATAATGTCTTCCGCTGTCATTCTGCTTTTAATCATCTCCTCAGTCTTTGCCTGGCCAGATGACCGGGTAAAACAGGCCGGCGGCAGCCCGGCCACCCAGGCCCTGGCCAGGTTGAAGGAAGCCCGATACTATTCGTCTCAGCCCCCGCCCGGAGCGGCAATAATCGGCAGCCAGAGCTATGCCCTGGAAAAAGTGCTGCCGGCAGTGCTCCGCGACCTCGACCTGCGCTGGGAACCCGACCCGAGACTGGCCACTTTCTGCCGCTGGCTGAACGAACTTTACGAAGTGGACTTCCGCCCGGACAGCGTGGCCATTAATGAAGCGGCCAGCTGGCTGGGCCTGCCCGAGCCTTTGCCCCATTCCCTGTTCATGCGAGTTCCGCCCGGGCCTCGCCTGTCTTCATTGATCAAAGAAAGGCTCCTTCAGCTGGAGCATCGAGAGGAATATACCCATTACGGGGCACTGGCTGAAATCCATTCTTCGGGACCGCTCACTGTCATCATTGCCTTCTCTTCGCGGCATCTCTTCCTTTCACCCTTGCCCCGAAACCTGGGCCAGTCGGGAGAGGTGGAATTCAGGCTCGGAATTTTTCCCGGGTTCAAAGAACCGGTTCTCATTCATACTCCACCCGAAGGGCAGGCGAAGATCAGTCTGGTAGAAGGGGAAAATCTGAGCCTGCACCCGGTCCGGATTAAACTGGCCTTCCAGTCACCCGGAAAACACAAGATTGAAGTCGTAGCCAGGAACGAGCGGGGGCCGACGGTGCTGGCCAACTTCCCGGTTTACGTTGGACCCCAGGCGCGCCAGTTCTCGGGAGGTGCCACCGACGCCATCGCCACCCGGGAACAGTCGGCCTCGGCCGTGCGGGAAAGGCTTTATGACCTGATAAACGAAGAGCGGGAGCGGGCCGGGCTTAACCGCCTGGAAAGAGACCCGAGACTGGAAGAAATTGCCAGAAAGCACAGCCTCGACATGGCCAGGAATAATTTTACCGGCCATGTATCACCGACTACCGGGGGGCCGGATGACAGGCTGAGAGCCGCCGGCATCCAGTTTTCCTATTTCGGCGAGAACGTCGGCCAGGGCTACGTCTCGGCCGAGGACCTTCACCGCGGTTTCATGGACAGCCCCGGCCACCGGATGATATTGCTCGACCCGAGGTACACCCATTTCGGGGTGGGCGTGGAAACTAAGGGGTCCGGGCCGAACAAGGCCTTCCTGGTAACCGAGCTGTTCATCAAGCCGGGGCAGACTACAACCTCCACCTCCAGCCGTCAGCTTCTGGAAAAAGCCAGCCAGATCAGGGTGAGGGTGGGTCTGAATCCAGTGGAAGAACAGGCTGAATTGAGCGCCCTGGCCCAGCGAGCGGCCGAAGAGTTCAGTCAGAAAGAAAACTTCAAGATGGACGAACTTCAGCTATACCTTATAAATACAGCCCTGGCCGAAAAACTGGGTTACGAACGGTTAGGCGCTGTGATTATAACCGCCGCGACCGAGGACGAGATTGTGGACAGGATAAGCCGGGAACAGGCACTGCCGGAAAAAGCCGGCCTGGGATTCAAGAAGATCAGTGCCGGCCAGCGCGCCGGGAAAATCCTGGCCATCCTGCTCTATTAAATAAAGGGGACAAACAGAAGAATAGGAGAGCATGTCCTTACTCTTATTCTCCTCTTTTTTAATCTGCCTCGCCGCAGGTCACCAATCTGCTGAACTGAATTTATGGGGTTTCAGGAGTATGTACCCCTTTTAATCTATTCCTTTCACGCGTCTTGTCCTGTCTGCCTCGCCACCGGTCGCTAATCGACCGCAATTATCCCGTGAATATGGAGGGAGGAAACAACAATCACGGCTCTTCCTTTTTCCCACTTCCAGCGCAGCCTCGTTCCATCGGGGTGCCCGGTGATGGCTTTCGGCCTTGCGGGCAGGTTCAGGGTTATCCGTATAGGCCCGACTTCCGGAATTGCGTCTATAAAGGAATACCTGTCCGGAACGGGAAATCCGGTCCGGTTGAGCAGATGAAGGGTCAGGCGACCGTCCTTAACCCGCCGGAGAGCAATGTCGACGGTTGGCGGTGCTTCAACCCGGACCACTGGGTCTGGAAAAATCTTTTCCACGAGTTGCCCGATGAATAGGCGGAGCGCCGGGTGATGGCTGCGGTAAAAAGCCTGGGCCACGGGTCCGAAGATAGCAGCTATTCTCCCACGGCCGAAATCAGCCATGGTTGCGGCCACGGTCTGTCCCCGTCGGAAATCACGTGTCGGATAGCGAAAGCCAACAGGCTTAGCAGTGGTTATTTCCACGTCCTGCCAGACACCGGAGGCAGCCATGGGTCCAAGAGGGGTTTCCAGTTCAGCCGCCACCTGACGCGGCTCACCGACCAGTCGCACTCCAAGCAGAGGTTCAAACAGCCGGGCGCATTTTTCACCCAGGAGAACCAATCGGCCTCTGTTCTGGACATACTTGACGACTTCCTCCTGAAAAGCCGGTTCCAGCCGGTGGGCGTCCGGGATGACTAAGACGGGATATTCGGCCAGGCGTCCGCTGAGCTGGTGCTCGGCCAGGATATCCACGGAATAATGAAGCTCGAGCAGGGTGTGAAGGGCCCCTTCCAGCTCTTCATATTCTCCGGCCCAGGGAGAGAACACCCGGTCCATGCGGTCCCAGAGTGAAGTCTCGGAAAGCAGCAGGGCCACCTGGGGAACCGAGACGCTCTTAAAGCTGAGCTCCTGCCTGGCCCGGCAGAAGTCGGCCACCTGGCCGAGCTGGTCAATGATGGCCGGGATGATGAATCCGCGGCGGGTCGGGGTGTGATATACCTGGAACCCGCCTCCCTGCATCAGAACAACGGCCGCCTCCTGCTGGAGATGAACCGGAGCCTTAAGGCTCCAGCCCTGTCCCTGGCCGCGGTCAAAGCCCCAGGCCATCAGGTCCCAGGGCATTCCCGTCGAGGCCAGGTAACGAGCTTCAATGCGGGCCCGGTCAACAGAAAGGCTCGGGGAGTAATCACCGGAAAGGAAATCGAGCCGGGCGACAACTGGTTTCGGGGCAAAAGTGGTATACATCCAGTTGCTGGTCAGCTGAAGCTCTGGCCTGAAGGCGTGGAGGGCATCGACCCAGTGGACCAGGTATTTTTCGAAAGCCTGGCGATGAAACATTTTCCAGCGGAGCCAGTCGGGGTCGGTGCGGTCTTTCGGGGCATCGCCTCGGCCTGAAAATTCACGCCAGGCCCGGAGGGCTCGTGGGGAGTAATCCAGCTGTGCGGCCCAGCATTCGCCGTCGGCCCAGACTCCGTCCAGGTCGTAGGCAGTAACCACTTCCTTCAGCTGGGGTATGAGGAGCTCATCAACGTAAGGGCCAAAGACGCTGGTGGCATTCGGGTCACGCTTTCCTGAAGCGTCGATTCGGGCCCAGTCGGGATGTTCTTCTATGGCCTTGCTGTCCCAGACGCCGGAATAATGAATGTACAGGCCGATGCCACGCTCGCGAGTAAGCCGTCGCCAGAGTGCCAGGGAATCCTGGACGATTCCGGGTGCAGCCCAGCCCACCCTGGTCGGGTAGCCGGCATAACCGGGATGGCCCTTGCAGTCATACTGAACAAAGTCAGGCCGGACACGGTCCAGAAGCGCGGCGATATTTTCTTCGCTCAGGTCCGCCCCGAGCTCGGTGTCGGAAGCGTTGGGGTGAAGGTCAAAGTGCAGGCCGAAGAATGACTCCCGGCGCGGCCGGGGCTTTTCCGGCGTTGCCTGGTTCTCGGCTGTGGCGGAGGTGGTGGCCGTCTGTTCGGAGGTCTCTTTTCGGCAGGCCCCATTCGAAAAAAGAATCGCACCGCTTATTATTACATTTATGATGGCAACCAAAGCAATATGCCTGGAACTTTTTTTCCTGTCGGTCATCGAAGTATCTCCTCGGGTCTTAATCGCAAAAAGCTCTAAGATTTAGCCCGAAAGTTAGAATCCTGGTTTTGCTCCCGCAAGTCAAGTGAGATTCTTCAAATCTTGCCCCATCGATAAGAAGCTAATAATCTGCCAAAACTTAGCTTAGCGTTGCTGCCGGTCAAGCTCGGGATAGGGCTGGACAAACAACATACAGCAATGTTGCCTGATTGGTTTCAGGCGGGCCATTTCAAGTTTTAGCTGCGAATGTTCTGGATGATAGCCTTGAGCGTGTCGTGCTCGTTCTTCATGATATTGGAGATCGTCTGGAGAAGCTGCTGCTCCTTCTGAAGCCGGTTTTGAAGGTCAAGCTGGTCCTGTTCCGACATCCCGGAGATAATTTCGGCGAAGGCTAAAGTCTCAAGTAACTGGAGTTCTGTTTCTTTCCTGGTGGAAAACCTCTGGCGAATGTCTTTATTCAGAAAAGCATGGAGGTCGCAGCTCTGGCCACAGGTTTCCAGGTAGGTCCGGGCAGCCCTGGCCGTGGCCTTGATCCTGGCCTGAACCGCCGGAGTCGCTGAGGGCAAGAGAGAACGGTGCAGTTTTGTAGCCTGCTCTCTGGCCCCCTGGAAAGTCAGTTTTTGAGTTTGCCCGGCCAGGAAAGCGGTAGCCACCATGATAATCACAAGTAAAAAACTAATTTTGGATTTCATACTCCCTCCATATCACCACCGCGATTTCAACGCAACCGAAATAGCGGCTATCATTGTCAATTCCGTGGAACAAAACGGGGCTACGGCCAGCGGCCAATAGAACTTTTAACATGCAACCAGAAGGGGGACACAGAATGGGGACACAAGAGTGTGTCCCGTTGCTTATAAACTTCCCTCGCTGAGAAGTTCTGTCGCATGGGAAGGCCCCTACTTCTTAACTATCTCGACCCGGCGGTTCCTGGCCCTACCCTCTTCGGTGGCGTTATCGGCGACGGGCCTGTCCTGGCCCCAGCCAACCGCGGTCATGCGGCTCGGGTCGACGCCGAGGGCTGCCACGGCCAAAAGGACCGCCTTTGCCCTTTCCTCCGAGAGGACCTTGTTGCCCTGGGGCGTTCCGGTGCTATCGGTATGCCCTTCTATCGAAACTTTAAGGTCAGGATTATTTTTGAGCAGGGCGGCTATCTCTCCAACTATCCTTTGCGACTCGGGCCGGATGGTCGCCTTGCCGGTGTCGAAGTGAATGGAGAGAGCGATCCGGCCATCCTGGTTGAGGGCAGCCAGCATGTCGCTGGCCGTAACTTCCTGAGTCATCTCTCCGATCTCGAGAATGGTCAGGTCGTAGGAGTTGCCATAGTTGGCCACTTCCACCGCCACCCAGACCTGTCTTCCCTCTTTTACGATTTTCATCGAAAGGTACCTGTCGGAGCGATAGACAACCTGGGCCCCGATGGCCTTGCCGGCGTTTTCGTAGTTTCGCAAAATCTGGAGCTCCGATGGTGTCGGCTGGCCCTCCGGCAGCACGTATGAAATGTGCGTCTTCTGCCCTTCGAGCTGCTGCGTCCTGTCCTCGCCGACGTAGAACTCCACAGCATCGAAGCTGGACTCGCAGCCATAGATGATGAAGCCCTTCATCCGGGTGAAAAGCGGATGGTCTTTGCAACCCGGTTCATCCTGCTCCTGGGCCGAAATAAAGATCGGCAGGAGACAAAGGACGATCATGGACAGACAGATTGCTTGGCGCTTATACATGACAGGCTCCTTTCAGGCGGGGACGGAGAAGTGCCGCCACAACTTAGCGGCGGGTTAAGATAAGACCTTCAGCAGGCCCCTCCTTCTGGGCCCATCATAAAACAATCGCAGAAATCAAGTCAACAGAAGAAATCTTGTGTTAAGGTTTTAATCTTATCGGCAACCTGCCCGGACTGAGCAACGAAATACGGGACACGAGAGTGTGGCCCGCTCTTTCATTTTAAAATAAAAAACCCGGCAACGACCTACTCTCCCACGCAGTTGCCCACGCAGTACCATCGGCACCGGAGGGCTTAACTTCCGAGTTCGGAATGGGATCGGGTGTTTCCCCTCCGTTATGGTTGCCGGGATTTAATTACAATCCTCAAACATGGGACACGCAACAAGTACATGTCCCTTTCTATACCCGGGACACGCAACGGAGTGCATGTCCCGCTATAACAAAGCGGCCTGCTTTTGCCTTGATAAACTTTATGGTCAAGCCTCACGGGCTATTAGTACTGGTTAGCTCAACGCATTACTGCGCTTACACACCCAGCCTATCAACCTCGTCGTCTGCGAGGGCCCTTTAGCCCCTTGCGGGGAGGGAGATCTTATCTTGGGGCGCGCTTCCCGCTTATATGCTTTCAGCGGTTATCGCTACCGAACACGGCTACCCAGCGCTGCGCCTGGCGGCACAACTG
>JABLWX010000034.1:25000-27615 GCA_013178315.1 Candidatus Aminicenantota bacterium | reverse complement strand
CAAAATCCAATGCTAGGCTGCAGTTAAGGTGCCGGGGTCTTTCCGTCCAGCGGCAGGTAACCGGCGTCTTCACCGGTACCACAGTTTCGCCGTGCCCCTCTCTGAGACAGCGCTCATGTCGTTACGCCTTTCGTGCGGGTCGGAACTTACCCGACAAGGAATTTCGCTACCTTAGGACCGTTATAGTTACGGCCGCCGTTTACCGGGGCTTCGGTTCGGAGCTTCGCCTTGCGGCTAACCCCTCCCCTTAACCTTCCGGCACCGGGCAGGCGTCAGACCCTATACATCGATTTTATGTCTTTGCAGAGTCCTGTGTTTTTACTAAACAGTCGCAAGAGCCATTTTTCTGCGGCCTCCTCGGGCCTTGTTTATGCAACTAAACCCTACCGAGGCACCCCTTCTCCCGAAGTTACGGGGTCAACTTGCCTAGTTCCTTAGAGAGGGCTCACACGTGCGCCTTAGGATTCTCTCCTCATCTACCTGTGTCGGTTTGCGGTACGGTCACCCGTAAAACTCCTTAGAGGATTTTCTCGGCAGCGTGGATTCAGCAAGTTCACAGGGCCGAAGCCCTGCTTCCCCGCCGTATTCAGGGTTAACGAGCTCCCGGATTTGCCTGGGAGCTCCCCCTACTTGGCGGCCGTGCATTTCCAATCGCACGTATGCCTATCCTTCTGCGTCCCCCCATCGTACAAACGTCCTACGGGTGGTGCAGGAATGTTGACCTGCTCTCCATCGCCTACGCCTTTCGGCCTCAGCTTAGGTGCCGACTAACCCTGGGCGGAATGACCTTCCCCAGGAAACCTTAGATTTTCGGCGCTGCTGGTTTCTACAGCAGTTATCGCTACTCGTGCCGGCAGAGTCTCTTCCGTACGCTCCATAAGACCTCGCGATCTTACTTCAGCGCCTACGGAATGCTCCCCTACCAATCGGTAAAACCGATTCCGCAGCTTCGGTAGCAAGCTTAGCCCCGTTACATTGTCGGCGCGGAAATACTTGACCAGTGAGCTGTTACGCTTTCTTTAAAGGATGGCTGCTTCTAAGCCAACCTCCTGGTTGTCTAAGCGTTTCCACATCCTTGCCCACTTAGCTTGCATTTAGGGACCTTAGCTGGCGGTCTGGGCTGTTTCCCTTTTGACCACGGACCTTAGAGCTCGTAGTCTTACTCCCGCGTAGTGGTTATAGGAATTCGGAGTTTGGTTGGATTCGGAAGGCCTTTCGGCCCCCTAGGCCATCCAGTGCTCTACCTCCTATACCATTCGCGCGAGGCTAGCCCTAAAGCTATTTCGGGGAGAACGAGCTATCTCCGAGTTTGATTAGCCTTTCACCCCTACCCTCAGCTCATCCGAGCTGTTTTCAACCAACACCGGTTCGGACCTCCCTGTGGTGTTACCCACAGTTCATCCTGGCCAAGGGTAGATCACCTCGGCTTCGCGTCTACTCCATACGACTGGTCGCCCTATTCGGACTCGCTTTCGCTACGGCTCCTTCCTTAAAAGGAATTAACCTCGCCGCATAGAGTAACTAGCCGGCTCATTAAGCAAAAGGCACCCCGTCACCCCCTTGCGGGGGCTCCGAGTGCTTGTAAGCACACAGTTTCAGGTTCTGTTTCACTCCCCTAACAGGGGTTCTTTTCACCTTTCCCTCACGGTACTAGTGCGCTATCGGTCGCAGGTTAGTATTTAGCCTTAGGAGATGGTCCTCCTGAATTCCCACAGGATTCCACGTGTCCCGTGGTACTTGGGTGCCCGACCGGGAGAGACAATCTTGTCGCCTACAGGACTTTCACCTTCTCTGGTTACCCTTTCCATGGTATTCAGCTAAGATTGCCCTTTTTTACTCCCCGGCTTCTCCGGGCCGAAGCCAGGTCGGGTCCCACGACCCCGCATACACAACGCGCCCAGGCTTTAACATGCATGCGGTTTGGGCTGTTCCCCGTTCGCTCGCCGCTACTTAGGGAATCGCGGTTGCTTTCTGTTCCTCCAGGTACTGAGATGGTTCCCTTCCCTGGGTTCGCCTCCTCACCCTATGGATTCAGGTGAGGATACCATGGCTTCACCATGGTGGGTTTCCCCATTCGGAAATCTCCGGATCAAAGCCCGCTTAGCGGCTCCTCGGAGCTTATCGCAGCTTGCCACGTCCTTCATCGCCTACCTGCGCCAAGGCATCCCCTGTGTGCCCTTAGTAACTTGACCATAAAGTTTGGTCAAGGCAAAAACTGCCGCTTTGTTAAATTTTCAAAGAACCGAAATCTATTGACCTCCCCCCGTCCAGGGGGAACCAATTCCTTTATATAAGCTTGTTAGGCTATGGTGGAGCTGACCGGGATCGAACCGGCGACCTCCGGCTTGCAAAACCGGCGCTCTCCCAGCTGAGCTACAGCCCCAAAAATTTTTCGGAAGAAAAATTTTTGATCGAGCCCGCGGAAAAGCTCTTCGCCGCCGAGCCCTGAGCCTCAGTCGCTCCTTTGATAATGGTGGGCCTAAGTGGATTCGAACCACTGACCTCACGCTTATCAGGCGGGCGCTCTAACCCCTGAGCTATAGGCCCAATCTATGTTCGAGCCATGTTACTGGCCAGAGAGCTTTCGCTGATTGAATATATAAAGAAAAGCGGAG
>JABLWX010000034.1:0-22500 GCA_013178315.1 Candidatus Aminicenantota bacterium | reverse complement strand
GCCATCGTGTTTTTCCTGCTGGCCGGCCTGGCCCAGGTGCTCTGCTATTCATTTTTGTTAAAGCAGAAAGCAGACCTCCACCGCTTATCAGCTGACCTCATTTCGAGGAAGGTCGAGGTTCTGAAGAGCCTTGAGCCTGAAGACGAGGCGTTGTCCCCCGGGGTTCACCAGGAAACAGTCCAGGACAAAAACTCCGGGCGTTATTTCTTTTTGACCTGGGAAGTGATCGAGGAAGAGGGGCTGAGAAAGGTCCAGCTGAGCCTTTTCCCCGCGCCCTTCGGCAGCCGGCCGCCGGTCAGGGTTTCCTGGTACCGGTCAGAAACGCTGGGTTTTTAAGGAGCTCATAAATGTCGGCGAGCGAATATATGAATGGTCATTCATATATTAAGGAGTATCTGGCCACTGGGCACGGGCTTCCGTCCCCTGCCCTCCACTGTACTTATCAGGACAACCGGTGCCATCAAGACCAGGCAGCCAGAGAGAGAATCAGAGCAGGAGCGTCTCTTGCTGGCAGGGAGTCCGAGCCGGCGGCTGCTGGCGATTCTAATCTCTCAGGATCAGCTAATCAATGCAGCTTGATTGAATGTTTAAGCGAACATTTAAACGAATCAAATACGCCTGGAACAAATAAGATAAAACCAAGCGGAATATTAACACGGATTTCTATATGCTCTAACCCAGGGGGGCCGGCCGGGTTTTCTCTGCTGGAATGCCTGATCAGCCTGAGCCTCAGCCTCCTGATTCTTGTCTCGGCACTGGAGGTTTCGGTCCAGGCCAGAAGAGTATTCGTGAAGTTGAGAGAAGCCCAGGAAAAGGACCTGGGCCTGGCCGTGGCCCTGGAAAAAATGCGCGAGGACCTGGAGACGGCCGGGGCCGGCATTCCAAAGCTGCTGTCGGGGGCAGGTCTCTCTCCGCTCCAGGTTAACGGCCAGACGCTGGCCATCTTCGCAGCCGACGGAAAAACCAGGCTGCTGGCCGACATTTCCCTTGGCCAGGGCTTTCTAATCGTGGAGGTCAACGCGGCCTTAAGTTCAATATTGAAGAAAGGCCGGGCCCTTTATCTTACGGACGGCAACTCCGGGGAACTCACCTATATTACTTCCGTTTCCGGAAACCGCCTGGTTGTTTCTCCAGCCCTTAACACCGCCTTTGAAGCCGCCCGGACAGACATCATCGTCCTGGAAAAAATCGAGCTGTACCTGGACAGGCAACAAAAAATATTGCGCAGGAGGGTAAACAGCACAACCGGCCAACCGCTGCTGGAGGGAGCGGAAGGCTTCGCGATCTTATACCAGGCTGAAAGCAACCTGGCCTCCCTCACCATCTCCATCGAATCAGGAGGAAAGCTCCATGAATACGAGCTGGTTATGTATCCTAAAAACCTCTCCCGGCTATGATAGACAGGGCAGCCGGGCAGCAATAGCAGTAAGAGAAGTTGATAGAGCGAGAAAACTCAGGCCAAAACGGTCTAGAAGAGGAACCAACCTGGCCAAATCAGAGCATCGCCAGGTATTCCCACTCTTGAAAGAATCGGCGGGCTGGCCCTCCCCTTCCGATAAGCCGCCGCTACAATTAGCCAGGGAAGCAGACCGGACACTGCCGAAGGGCACGCTGTCGAATCATCTTAAATACCTTCTATCAACAGAATCTACTCCGCCCGGACGGACTCTTTTCGACAGGGAAATAAATCGTCGCCCAGACCACTTTAAACCGCTTAGAACTCCGCGGGGCTCGGCCCTGATGGTCTGCCTCCTGGTCATGGCCATCCTGATGACCCTGGGAACCGGCCTCCTGGTTAATTCTGGTCTTTTCCTGAAGACCCATGGCCTGCGTAAAATGTCCCGGCTGGCTTCCTTCGCCGCCGAGAATGGAATCAAGCAGGCCTGGAACCGGGTTGAGGCCGGGGCCGCGGCGATTTTCTCCGTACCAGAAATCAGCGAGGAACTCTTCCAGGCCATGCAACAGGCCCCGGAATCAAGGGGCCTGGAAATTATCCAGCCTCTGCTGGAAGCGGGAAGCACCGGCCAGGAGGACGATTTTTCAGGCCTGGGCTGGGGAACACTCGCTTCCGCCAGCCTTACAGAACTTTATTCAGACGAACGTTACCTGAAAGCGACCTTCGGGTTTAACATAAAATCCAGCGGGCGGGTGCGGGGATATGCCGGGGCCAGGGTTGAAGAGCTTAAATGCCAACTGGTCCTGCTGGCCGGGCACCTGCCCCTGGACCAGGTCCCGGCTGCAGTTAATGCAGACGGGGTTCAAAAAGAGGATTTGGATAAGATCAAGGTCAAAAGACTCCAGCCGGGAGCGACTGTGGCCTCAGGGCTTAAGACCCTGACCCGGAAATTCATCCCTGACGACGCCCTGCCTGTGCTGGCCCAAGGCCTTAAGATCTTAAAGCCGGATTCGCTTCCAAACTGGCTGCTGCGACAGGCACTGGGACTGGAGCCAGGAAACGAAGCCATCCCGGACGGGGTTTACCTGGTCCAGGACAGCCTGGGACCGGGAGGCATCTACGTCCAGGGAGACCTGGACCAGCTCTTGCTGGGCATTGACAATGGTTTCCAGGTCATCCAGTTTCAGCAGGGAGAGAATACCTGGCTTCTTCGATTCAATCCCTCGACAGCCAGTGCTTCTTTTATCTCCCCTTCCGAACGCCAGGACTTCAACGAGTTGCCCCTTCCCGTGATCATGATAAACGGCCGGGTGCTGGAGCTGGCTGCCGGCCGCCCCGACGGTTCCGGGTTTATAAAAAAGGTTGATGATGAAAACACCCCGGCTTTTCTGAGCGGCCTGAAGCTGACGATTGTCTGCTCCGGAAAGATCAGCCTTACTTCGAACCTTTTTTCAGACGGCCTCGACTGGAAGGAAGGCCTGCCATACCTCAGAAGCAAGCAGTCGGAACTCATCATCTGGTCCAGCGGGAAGGATTTCCAGTCAGAAAAAATCGCAGAGGCCGGCATAAGCCTTCTGGGAGAAACAGACGGGGGCGCGGTCATCGAGGCCAGCCTGATAGCCGGGGGCCGGGGATTTTCGGCTGCTGCCTCAGCCGATAAGATCAACATAATCGGTTCGCTGGCGGCCACGGCCATGGACCCGGGCCGAAATGAAATCGACATCTACAATCTTCCGCCGATGGTTCAGACCTCACTTTCAGACCCCGACCTCCGGGTCTACTCGGAGGTCGCCTTACTCCACCTGAGCCACATCAAGATCCTGGAATGGAGGCCATCAAAATGATGAAGAAATCAAGCAAAAAGAAGCGAGGAGGGTTCTCTCTACTGGAAACGACGGTGGTCTTATCAATCGTAGCCCTCCTGTTTCTCATCGGTTCTTCCTTCAAACTCAACAACAAGAAACATCTGCTGGAAGTGGCCGTCCGCAAGGTTCATTCCAGCCTGTCCCTGGCTCGCTTCCGCTCGGTGCAGCGCCAGGTTCCAGTCAGAGTTAGCTTTGACGGGAGCTTCTGCGAACTGGCCGAATACGATAGCGAACTGGCACAGTGGTTGAACAGGCGCCGGGAACTGCTGGAAGGAGTGGAGGTCACCGCCAATAACGCCCCGGTCTTCTATCCGCAGGGAACGGTCTCCGGCCTGGCCACTATAAAAATCAGAAACGATAGCGGGGCCTACCAGGTGACGGTGGCCATAACTGGCCGGATTAAAATTACTGCCGTGGAATGATGGGAGAAGCTGCGGAAGCGAAAAGAGAATGAAGAACAATAAGGACTAAGATCTTTACAATCGAGATTATTATTCCATAAATGCTAATCATTTATCATATATCATATCTCTTACCGCTCTTTCCCTGAATCCTTCGATTGCAAAGATCGTTGGGAGCAGCAAAGGTACCAATCATTTTCCTTATGCTCAACTCCCATTTCAAAAACTATAATTAATTAAAACAATCCTCACTCTGTTTAGGCCTGTTTGCTCAGGCCTAACTTTTGATTGCATAAAACCGCCGTATATTTTATAAAAAATATCTCATGCCAGAATTTTTCTATGGACAAAGAGAAGGAGGATAATATGAAAAGACAGAAATCCCCGTTTTTAATTCCTTTACTGGCCTTAGTTTTTATTATCACTACCAGCCCCTGCCAGGTTGGGGCCCAGGAACCTTACAAGCTTCCGCCCAAGGAAATAGTGGACATACTGAGCGCTCCTCCCCTGCCCATGGTCAGCCTTGACCCCACCAGGCAGACCATGCTTCTCAGCTACTACGAGTCCATGCCTTCCATCGAGGAAGTAAGCCGGCCCTTTTACCGGCTGGCCGGCATCAGGATAACGCCACATAATAACAGCAGGCAGGTCTTGCGCACTTTTACCAGGTTCGTTCTTAAAGATGTAAAGTCCGGCAGGGAAATCCCAGTCAATATTCCCGAAGAACCGAGGTATGGCTCCCCGGAATGGTCGCCAGACGGAAAGATGCTCGCCTTCCAGCGGTACCTGGATAATGGACAGGAACTGTGGGTGGTTGAAGCCAGGACCGGACAGGCCAGAAAGGTCTTCGGGCCCGACCTGAATTCCGTGGCTTCGGACGGCTTTGTCTGGTGGCCGGATAGCCAGGGCCTGCTCATCATGAGCAACCCTGAAGGACGGGGCCCTGAGCCAGCTGCTCCCCGGGTTCCGGTTGGACCGAACATCCAGGAAACCTCGGGGAAATTCGCCCAGGTAGCCACCTTCCAGGACCTGCTGCGCACCCCGTACGACGAAAAGCTTTTTGAATATTATGCCACGGCCCAGGTGGCCAGGATGGACCTGAAAACCGGTCAGCTGCAAAAAATCGGCTCACCCGGAATCTATCAGTTCGTAACGCCCTCGCCCGACGGCAAGTTCCTGCTGGTCAAAAAAATCAAGAAGCCATTCTCTTACAGCGTCCCCTATTCATCTTTTCCCCACACCCTGGAAATCTGGGATGACCGTGGACAACTGGTAAAAGTAATCGCCGACCTCCCGGCAGCCGAGGAAGTCCCGAGGAACGGCGTGCCCACCGGTCCGCGTTCGGCCGGCTGGCAGCCTTTAAGGCCGGCCACCCTGGTCTGGGTGGAAGCACTGGACGGTGGCGACCCGGAAAAGGCAGCTGAACACCGGGACCGCATTCTGGGCCTGGAGGCGCCCTTCGCCGGCGACCCGGTTGAACTTTTCAGGCTCCCCCAGAGATTCCAGGGAATAATCTGGCTGGGCCAGCCGGGGCAGGGACTGGTCAACGAATTTGAATGGAGAAAGAGGTGGCGGACAACCTACCATTTTGATTCGGCCCGGCCGGGGGCCCTCAGGAAAATCTTTGACCTGAGCGCCCAGGACCAGTACAACGACCCGGGACGGCCGGTGATGGTCCCGACGAATTCAGGAGACCTGGCCGCCCTCCAGGACGGGGATTTCATTTACCTCAACGGAAACGGCGCTTCGCCAGAGGGCGACAGGCCCTTCCTGGACAAGTTTAACCTGAAGACGTTGAAAAAGACCAGGCTTTTCCACTGCGCACGCGGCGTCTACGAGAGCTTCGTGGCTTTTGCCGGTAACAGCCGGGAGCGCATCATAACCAGTTTTGAGTCCCCGACTGTCCCGCCAAACTATTACCTGGTCGAACTTAAGACCCGCAAGAAGACTGCCCTGACTTCTTTTGCCGATCCGGCTCCCCAGCTTACGGCGGTCAAAAAGCAATTGATAAAATACAAGAGAGATGACGGGGTGGAGCTGTCGGGTACGCTGTACTTGCCTCCAGGCTACAAGGAGGGCGAAAGGCTGCCGGTAGTAGTCTGGGCCTATCCCATGGAATATAGCGACCCGGCCACCGCCGGGCAGGTTCGCGGCTCTCCCTACAGGTTTACTTTTTACCGGGGAGCCAGCCAGCTCTTCTTCCTGACCCAGGGATATGCGGTTCTTGATAACGCCCAGATGCCAGTGGTGGGAGACCCCAAGACGATGAACGACACCTTCATTCCACAGATAGTGGCCAACGCTAAAGCAGCCATAGATGTCCTGGACCAGATGGGAATTGCCGACCGCAAGAGGGTTGGAGTCGGCGGCCACAGCTACGGAGCCTTCATGACGGCCAACCTGCTGGCCCATTCCGACCTGTTTGCGGCCGGAATTGCCCGAAGCGGAGCCTACAATCGTACCCTGACTCCTTTCGGTTTCCAGAACGAAAGGAGGACCCTCTGGGAAGCACCCGACCTATACCTGAAAGTCTCCCCGTTCATGTATGCCAACAAGATAAACGAGCCCATCCTGTTGATTCACGGTGAAGCTGACAATAACTCTGGAACGTTCCCGATCCAGTCGGAAAGATTATTTGCCGCCCTGAAAGGATTCGGAGCCACGGCCAGGCTGGTCATGCTGCCACATGAAAGCCATGGCTATTCGGCCAGGGAATCGGTGTTGCATGTGCTGGCTGAAATGATTGAATGGTTTGACAGGTATGTTAAGAAAAAATGAGGTGGAATAATAATCCAAGGACGAATAACTCAAAATTCTTTGTCTGTCTGCGATTCGAAAAATAAAAACTTTTTGGTTAAATCATTGATTGAAAAGTGTGACAACATTTGATTTTTCATTATCAAAATATGTCTATGATTTTGAGATTAGCTCGTTCTTCAGACGATAAAACAAGAAGCCAGAAAATTTTCCACAATTACTGTGCAAAAGTTTGTGGAAATCCCGGATGAAAAATCAGCTATGCTGTTGAATTTTAACAAGATGTGGTAAATTGCACATTTTTTGTGCATCAAAAATTTTGCCCCTATTTTTAACTGTTTTATTATCACATGGTTAAAGCGAACTCAGAGGTATTAAGTTGCTAAAAAATCTATTCTTCTGCACAAAAACTTTATCCTCATCGACTAAAGTGTTAAGATATTGATGACTTGGGCAGAGGAGAAAAAATGAAAAATCGTTTTTCGAAATTGATTATCTTCATTTTTTGCATCGCTTTAACTTTGAACCTGACTTTTTTCCGGTCTTCATCAGAAGCCAGGCCACAACAGTTGCCTGCTCCCGGGAAAGTTGAAATTCGCACAGTCGAACCTTTTGTTTATTGTTCGCTGGGCCGTGAAGGCTCATTCTCAGAAATCGAATCAACCGTCGGGGAACTGATGCAGCACATGCAGAACCAGAACGTTTTCCCTACCGGAGCCATGATCGGCATCTATTACGGAGACGCAGGGCTGACCGACCCGGATAAGATGCGCTGGGAAATCGGCTTTCCCATAAACGAGCAGGCCCAGGTCCTGGCCCCGCTTGAAAAGAAACAGTGGGTCTTCAGCCAGGTGGCAGTCAGCATTCACCAGGGATCTTACGACACTATCGGGGAGACGATAACCAAAATCCAGGAATGGCTGGAAGAAAACGGTTATTCGCAGGCCGGCCCCATCCTGGAAAGATACCTTGATCCCGACCCATCCCGAGCCAGTTCCAGCGGTCTGAAAACTGAAGTCTGGATTCCCTGCGTAAAAAGGTAGGGAAGCCGAAAAGGTCAGCAGGCCCCTCTACAAAGCCACTCTGGCATTATGAAGTCCGTATTAAAATCAATTTTGTAGGATAGTCTCGGTGGGGAGCTTATACCCGGAAGGCCAATTCCAGACGCACCAGTAGAAAGATTACCTGTGTTCCAGGTCTTCAATCCGTTTCTGGCCATAGCAGGCCTTGACACAGATTCCACAGATGTACTGGCCCACCAGACCCCTGTCCCGGAATTCTTTCAGCTTGGCAAAACAGGCCAGGTGGTCAAACTGAGAGGGATCATCTTTAATAGCACCGGCCGGGCAGACCCGCTGGCAGCGGTGGCAGTTGCCACAACCAAAAGGCAGGGGCGAATCGGTTTTTAAGGGCAGATTAGTAAGAACGGTCACCAGGCGGAAGCGGGCCCCGAAGACGGGGTTGACCAGCAGGTTATTTCTGCCGAGCCAGCCCAGCCCGGCTAACTGGCCGATCTTTTTGTGAGACAGGTGAGCTTTTTGATTCTTCCAGTCGGTGACCTGGGAGGCGGCCACGGGCAGGGCCAGGTAGCCGCGGGAGTTAATCAGGACCGCGAGATCAAGGGCGGCCCGGTCAAGAAAAGCGTTAAGCTGGCGGTAATGATGGAAATACAGGGAAGTGGGCGCATCTTTAATATCATCAAGGACTGAAAGCAGCACTTCCTTGCCAAGGGAAATGGCACAATCATAGCGGGCAGCCAGGCCAGGAGAGAAAGAAAAAGTTGAGCGGATTTCTCTGATATCAGCCACACCGAACAGGTCGAGGTCGAGCTCTTCCAGACAGAACTCCTTCAGATTTTCATAATCGAGAACTTCGGGGGTCCTGGCCATGACCTCTCCATTTTATTGCCCCCGGGGCCGGAAGTCAAAACCAGGCCTTCGGGCCTAAGATTTCAGCCTGTCATAAAGAAATGAAATTTACGGCAGCTTTTTCCCTGGCCTAATTAGGCCTCAAATATTTGCGGGGCAGAAAAGTTGATCAGCTCGGGTCGCCAGGAAAACCAGGCCAGATTAATTTTTTTGAGCAGGTAACCGACCCCCCTCTAACCCTGTTGACCGGTATTGGTTTTTGAAGTATATGTTAATTTCCGGACAACGAGGTCCCGAATGTCTCGAAGATGAAAATAAGGAGAGGAAACAGATGTCAGAAAAAACCCTGGCCATAATCAAACCCGATGCCGTTAAAAAAAGAGTCGTGGGGAAAATTATTCAGAGGATAGAAGACGAAGGTTTTGAGATCCTGGGTCTCAAAATGCTTCGCCTGAGCAAGGACGAAGCCAGGAAGTTTTACTACGTGCATAAAGACAAACCTTTTTATGAGAGCCTGACCGATTTCATGTCTTCGGGTCCGGTGGTTGTTCTCCTCCTGGAGAAAGAAAATGCCATCAAGCACTGGAGAGAGGTCATGGGGGCAACCGACCCGGCCCAGGCCAAGCCGGGAACCCTGCGTCGCCAGTTCGGTTTCTCTGTAGAGAGAAATGCCGTCCACGGGTCAGACGCTGCCGAGACTGCGGAATACGAAATTGGCTTCTTTTTTGGCTGATAACAGGGTAAAAATTATTTTAAGCCCGCCATAAAAAAAATACTTGACAAAAACTAAATAAAGTTTTACATTTTTTGTGCGCCTTGGATGAGAATGAGAGTCAGGGGGTATTGTTCTTTCTTTTAGCATCCCTCTCGGTCTGTCATTCCTCCGGGCTGAAAAGCTTATAGGAGGTACCCGCAATGCGTAAACCTTTAATTAAAGTCGTTGCCATCCTGGCCTGCCTGATTTTCACCATTAGCCTGGTGCCGGCAATGTATGCCGCCGAAAAAAGGATTTCTAAGGATGATCGGCTGATTCTGCAGAAGCCCTTGACCCTGCTGGTCTCGATTTTCCCATTCCTCGGCTCTGTTATTGACAGCGGCAGCAAGTCCAGCACCAGCACTACGGTCAAAAAGAGCCTGAAGCCCACTGCTGAGATTCAGGTTGGTACCAAACCAAGTCCCGATAGAGACTGATAATAATATCCATAATACTCTTAAAATCACCCTGAGGGGGGAGGACATTTACAAAATGTCACCCCCTCTTTCCCCCTCTCAAGCAATTGACAAAAATCCCCTTAACTGGTTTATTTAAGGGGAGGATTTCCTTAATGGAAAAGAGCCTGAAGGCAGGATTGGCCTTATTTTTATTCTGTATTCTTAACTTATATTCATTTGCCCAGTCCAGACCCGCCATTAACAAGCCTCAGCGAGACTTCTCCCAGTATTTATCAGATGCCCAGAGTTTATTAACTGAAGGCCAGTATTCCCGGGCCCTGAAAATGCTCCAGCAGAGCCTTAACCTGGCCAGGACCCCCGAGGAAAAAAAATCAGTCCTTTTCTACCTGGCAGAAACCAATGCCAGCCTCGGCCAACTGCCCCAGGCCAGCGAAAGGTACGTCCAGTGTCTTGAATTAGCCAAGAAACTGGCTGATTCAGCTACAATTCAATACTGCCAGAAAGCTATAGAAATAATTGATCTGTTTAATAAGGCCAAAGAGCTACGTCAAGATAAAAAGTGTTCGGAAGCAATCGAAACTCTGAATAGAGCTATTGCCATCTGTAACGAGATTAAAAACGATACTCTTAAAATGAAATGCCTGCGAAGGAAGAGCCTTTGCCTGCTTGACATAAACGATTCAGAAAACTATTTAAATACTAACCTCGAAGCGAATCGGATCGCCAAAAAACAAAAAAACTCCCTTGAAATTATTTTTACTTTAAATAATATCGGGCATTGGTATTTTTCTAATAACAATATAAACCTGGCTATTGATTATTTTACCCAGGCTATTTCATACACCAATGAGGATACGCAACCCCAGGACATAGTTGGTGTATATTATAATTTAGGTACAGTTTATAACGAAATCGGAAACTTTAACAGGGCTATTGAATATTTCAGCAATGCTCTTGCCATAATCTCCAATGACAGAACCAACTCTTACTATTCAGCCACCCTGATTGGACTGGGATTCAGTTATGTTAAAAAGGGACTATCCACCGGGAGCCGTGAAGATTACGACCGGGCCTTTGACTGCTTCTCTCAAGCCCAGCAGATTGCGGCAAAAGCGGGAGACAAGAATTATGAAGTTATCACCTATAACAACCTCGGCTCCCTCAAGGCCCACCTGGAAGAAAACCTGGATGCCCTCTATTACTTAAACAAGGCCAGGGTCCTGGCCGAAGAACTAAAGCTATATTCTTATCTGGCTTCAATATACACCAATATCGGGATAATCTACGGCCGTCTCGGGGATTACCAAAACTCGACCCTTTTTTATGACAAGGCCATAAACCTGGCCATAAACGAGAACGAAAATCGCTACCTGTGGGAAAGCTACCTGGAAAAAGCTAACCTGCTCAGAAGGCAGGGGCAGCCTGAGGAGGCAAAATTTTACTACTTGAATTCCATTAACATCATAGAAAGCCTGCGCAGCCAGCTTCTAACCGAAGAAGACAAGGCCAGTTTCTTCGGAAGCGACAAGCGGCTCGACGCCTATTACAACCTGACCGACCTGCTGATCAACCAGCAAGAAAAGGGTTCAAGTCCCTCCTCTCTGACTCAGGCTTTCAATTACATGGAACGAGCCAGGGCCCGGGCCTTCCTGGAGAGCATCGAAGCCTCCAAGGTCAGCCAGCAATTCCCGGTTGATATCCGCTTGGCCAACAGGGAAAAGGAGCTGATGAGTGACCTGTCCGGGATTTATACCAGGTTGATAACTCCGGAGGTAGAAGATAAAGAAAGGACCGCCCTCCTGGACCAGGTAAAACGGTTGGAAGAAGACCTGGAAAATGTCAGGCGGCAGATCAGGTCCAAAAACCCGGCCTTCGCCAACCTGGCCTACCCGGAAATCATAACTTACGAGCAGGCCCGGAAGGAGTTCGTGGACGGGAAAACGGCGGTTTTTGCTTTCCTGGTAGGGAAGGATTCTGCCTATGCTTTCTGCCTCACCAGGAAAGGGCTGAAGGTTTATCCCGTCCCAGCCCAAAAAGAACTGAGAGAAATGGTCACCCGCCACCGTCGGGCCATTTCGGATACGGATAACCAGGACTTCAGCAGTGGTTACAAGCTCTATAAAACCCTTATTGAACCTGGCCTGGAAAATGGCCTGGAAAACGGCTTAAAAAAATTGCTGATAGTTCCGGACGACATTCTGACCATTCTTCCCTTTGAGACCCTGGCCCTTTCCAGCCAGCCAGCCGACTGGCTGGTCAGGCATTACACCATAAATTATGCCCCCTCTCTCAGCTCACTAAAGGGACTCGCCCATAAACAGAACCGAAAGGACCGCAAGAGACCGTCCTATAACCTGCTGGCAGTAGGCGACCCTTATTACGGCGAGCTGGAAGAAAAATACTCCGAGCTGTCCACCAAGACTATCTTCCAGAACCTTTACAGCCTGTCCGACATGAAGTTTTACCGGCTCCGGTACTCTGAGGAAGAGGTCCGCAGGATTTCCGGCCAGATACCAAAGTCCCGGGTGCTGACCAGGGAAAGAGCTTCAGAAGATCTGGTTAAGAGGGCCAACCTGGCAAATTACCGAATTCTGCATTTTGCCGCTCACGGG
Source organism: Candidatus Aminicenantota bacterium (assembly GCA_013178315.1). Classification (GTDB taxonomy): domain Bacteria; phylum Acidobacteriota; class Aminicenantia; order Aminicenantales; family Saccharicenantaceae; genus Saccharicenans. Next base: position 10,428 of record JABLWX010000034.1, on the reverse strand, counting down.
CTCATCGATGACCAGAAACCAGCTCGCTCGGCCATCGTCCTGACCCTGGACAATGACCCGGCGGAAGACGGCTTCCTGCAGATGCGAGAAATCCTTAACCTCAAGCTGAATGCCGACCTGGTTGTCCTGTCCTCCTGCCAGACTGGATTGGGGCAATTCATCCGCGGCGAGGGTATAGAAGGACTAAGCCGGGCCTTTTTCTATGCCGGGGCTTCCTCGGTCCTGATGAGCCTCTGGACGGTTAACGACCAGGTGGCCAGCCAGTTCATGGATAGATTCTATCTTCATCTCAAGGAATCCGAGAGCCAGGCCGAGGCCCTGAGGGCCGTCAAGCTGGAAATGATTGAGTCCGGCGTGGTCTCCCATCCCTACTACTGGGCGCCTTTTGTCATAAACGGCGACGGGGACCTGAAAATGTTTGTGCCCGGCTACAAGACCCCCCTGGTGATAGGAGTATCTGTCCTGGGGCTGACCCTGGGAGCCTTTATCTTCAGAAAGAAGCTGCTCAACAACAAAAAGGGACACTGACCCGCCGCGACCCCGAATTCTTGAATTTTATCTGCCGATGAGAATTTTTCTTTGTTTCCAGCATCTATTATAATCGAACCTTAAAACACCGAGCCTGAGATGCTATCGCGGCAGAGAAAAGAGCGGGAATTTCAAAAAATCCTGGATGACTTTTCCGTTCTCATTCGTTCCCTGGTACTGAGATACAGGCTGGACAGACTGGGCCTGGATGCCGAGGACCTGATCCAGGAGATCCGCCTGAGACTCTGGAAAATTATCGACGATGAGAAAAACATCCACAACCCGGCGTCATATATAAAGAAGGTGGTGGAGTCGGCCGTGATCGACCAGATCAGGAAAATCAGGAGAGAAGAAGAGGTGGTCATTTCCGAGAAGCAAAAGCTTATTTCCGAACTCGAGCCCAGGGCCAGTCATTACGCCGATCCCCCGGGTTCAATCAAAGACTACCTGTTAAAGGCAGCCGACAACCTGATGGACTCCAGGAAAACGGTGGTCAAACTATATCTCCTGAACATGAGCCTTCCAGAAATTTCTGCCTACCTGAACTACAGTCCAGCCAAGACGAGAAACCTTCTCTATCGAGGACTGGCCGACTTAAAGGCCATTTTAAGAGATATGGGGTTCAAGCATGAAAAGATTTGAAAAGAGACTCCAGGAGCTGGCTCGAACAGACCCGGAGCTTCCAAATCACGTCGACCGCGAGAACTGCCCGTCGCCCGAGGACCTCTCTTTTTCGTTCGAGCCGGATTGCCCCCCGGAATTGAAAATCTCAATAATAAACCATGTCTCAGGGTGCCCCGCCTGCCGGAGAGAATTCGAGCTGCTCAGGGGAAGTCGGCAATTGATTAGGCGACTGGAGGAGAAATTTGCTTCACCAAAATCAAGCTCTCCAGACAGAAGAATTTCATTCTTTGGCCTGGTCCTGCCCTGGTGGAAAATGGCCTCGGCCTTTGTAACTCTACTGGCCGTAATTTCCCTGCTTTACCTGGGATTCAGCCACCTGAACTCTCTCAAAGAAGAGAGAAAAATTGCAGCCGCCGAGCAGGTCATCCTCTACGAGGAGGTAAGCTGGCCACAACCGGCAGCAATCAAACTGGGCTGGAAATCTGCCAGAGGCGGCCTGTTTTACCGGGTGGAAGTTTACGACCAGAATATGTACCTGCTCTGGCAGAGCCCGTTGATTTCTGAAAACAGGATGGAACTACCGGGCTCGGTGCTCGATTCGCTGAAAGACTATCAACACTTCTTCTGGCAATTACTAATTTTCAGCGGAGAAAATAAAGTTATGGAGTCCGAGGTCAGAAAAGTCCGCCTGGTTTCTCAGTAAATTCTTCCGGGATTCCCAATCAGCACATAACCCGCCCAGTAATAAGGATGGGAGCTGGCCCCATTGATCATTTTTAGCTTGGCCTGTCTCAGGGCTTCAGCCCTCGACTTTCCGGCCAGGAGGCTCCGGTAGAAGTCCAGCATCAGGACCTGGGAAGCCCGGTCGTTAACTGACCACAGGGCAGAGACAACCGCCCGGCTGCCCGCCAGCAGGAAGACCCGCGGCAGGCCAATGATTCCCTCCATCCTTTCAATACTTCCGCGACTGCTCTGACAGGAAGCCAGGACCACCAGCTCCGAATTTAGCCTGAGGGTATAAATTTCTCTGACAGTCAAGAACCCGTCCTCGGAGCTCTTCTTAGAAGACGACAGCACCAGAGACGAGCGCTGGGGGAATTTCTCGCTGACCAACCCGTGGCAGGCGAAATGAATAATCCGGTAGCTGCTGAGTCCCAGGCCCTTCAGGTTTTCCTCGCTGGCCCTCTTTCGTAGAAAAAGGTCATAACTCTTCATGGGGAATAGTTCTGCCAGCTGCTTCGTTTCCTTCTGGGAAAACGGCAGGTGTCCCAGGCTGAAATCAGCCGGGGGATGTACTCCATTAATGAAATAGAGCCTGGCCCTGACCTGGTTATTAAACCACTGGCTGTAAACCGGATCGCCGAAGGCCAGGAGTTCTTTCTGGTAATCAGCAGATTTAGGTCCTTTCTTGAACCGGGTTATAAGGGCCAGGGCCGGGCTGTAAGAAATGCTGTGGGTCTCAATTAGGTAGCCCCGGCTCCCCGGCTCGCCGACAATCAAGGTTTCAAAGGGCAGGTTATTCAGAAGCCCGTCAGGCACGATGATCAGGGACGAAAACTTCTCTGATTCCAATTCTTCGGCTGGAAGCAGGAGCTTTCCTATTTTACTTCCAGCCAGTCGCAGGTCGTCCTCGCCAACGTCCGTCGACCCCAGGAGTTTTATATAAAGCTTCACCGACCTCTCAATTTCTTTTTCATCCGGGAGCCGGACGACCCGGAAATGGTCGCGGCTGATAATGAAACAGTAAGACTCTTCCTGACCAAGAAAATAATCAAGAATTAACTGGTCTTCGGATAGGACTTCTTTCTGGATGAATTCGAGGGCCGGCAGGTTAGCCTGTGAGCTGGTCAGCGCGGCCTGCCCGCCCATCTCCCGGAGCCTCAAATACCTGTATTCCAGCTCGGCCAGACGGTTGGATGAAGATTCATCCAGGGTGTTTTCCGGCTGCCTGAAAAAATCATTTATCATCCGGTCAATCCGGTTTAACTCCTCAGCCTGGTGGCCGGATTCCGGGGTAGAAGACAACCTTTCCATCTCCTCGATCAGCACCCGGGCCTTGATACTGTTCAGCCCCAGGAAGGCCATTTCATCTGCCTGACGTCCCGGGTATTTCAGCCTGTATCGTACCATCGACCGGATCAATCCTTCGTAAATCTCTTTTTTTCCCCTATCGAAACCGATGCGGAAAAGCTCAAGGGTAATACTGCGCCGGACAGGTCCCAGGGTCTCCATTGCTTTTTGATAGGCCGCGATGGCAGATTTATAATCACCAAGCTTTTCAAAACAACGGGCCAGGCCGAAATAATTGTTAAAGATTTCAACCCAGTAATCTTCATTAATAGCTAAAGATAAAGACCGGGCATAGAGTTCTTTAGCCCGGGTCACGTTATTTTCTTTCAGGCTCAGGGTGGCCAGGTTGTTGATGGAAGCAATAACCACCTTACTATCCTTGAGCTGTTCCCCAAGCTTCCAGGACTGCAGGCACAAGTCCCCGGCTTTTTTCGGGTCAATTTCAATAAGAACATAACCCAGGTTATTAAGCATCCTGGCTTCCAGGTCCTTCATTCCAGCTTGCCGGCTCAGTTCCAGGGCTGTGGTCAAAAGCTCCTGAGGGCGCCCCCCACCTGGAAGGCCATTATTCGCCCCCGCCTTCTTATGAAGAGAAAGGGCCAGCTCCGATAAAAGATAGATGGTAGTGGCCAGGTCCTCTCCCTTCTGGTAAAATTCCACGGCCCTTTCTAAATAATGCTCGGATAAGTCATATAGTCCTAATTGATAGCTGTTCACAGCCAGGTTCAATAAAATAACCGGGTCCTTATGTAACAAGTTTTCCTTTTCAGCCAGAACCAGGGCCCGGTCAAAATAATCATAGCTTCTTAAAACTTCTCTCTTGTGAAAATGATAATTTCCAATATTTATTAGAGCTCTAAACACCTCAGAATAATTATTAAGACGCTCTGCTATTATTAACACCTCATTATTACAATTAAAATAATCATCAATCTTATTCTGGAAATAATAAGTAAAAGAAAGTTGAATTAAACATTTACATTTAAATTCGTCCATTTCTTTTTTGTCAGCTAGTTCTATTGCAATCCTAAAGGCGGATTCTGATTCTTGATATTTCTTTTCTTCCTTTCTCTTTTTACCTTCTCGATAGAGCTTGATTATTTTAAGGGCGGTGCTGGCATAATCCTGCAGGCTTTCATCGTGCAATTCTCCAACCAGGGGTTTTACATAAATGAAGGCGTTCTCTGCCCGGCTGACCTCTCCCAGGTTCCAGTAATCGAGGGCCATGTTCAACCAGCAATCAGCCCGGTACCTGGCATTTTCCTGGTAGTTTTTTCCCCTGATTTCTTTTTCCAGTATGGCCAGAGATTCCTCATACCGGCCCTGCTCACGCAACCAGACTGCTCTGTCCAGCTTGTTATTGGTGACTGGCTGTTCCCCGGGCAGCACCAGACTGACCTCCGCAAGTAAAAGGACGACTAAGGTAGCAATGACCGGGACCACCCGGCGGCAAAAAAACCTTTGCCTTCCTTCCATTTTTGCTTGTGATTTTATTAATATTTTTAAAAAGGCAAGTCAATTATTTTCTGGTACTAAGTATCCTCCAGATCGTATAATAATTCTGAATTTTAAACAGGAGCTTTACGATGAATAAGACGCACAACGCCGTGCCTTTTCTCATTCCCGGCCTGGTCTTGGCACTATTCTTCAGCTCAACCCTGGCCACAGCCCAGGAGCAGCAGCTCAGGCCGGCCCTGCTCGAACAGCCGATGCCCGATTTTGCCCTGCCATCTTACCAGGGGCCTGAAGTCCGTCTTTCCAGCCTGAAGGGAAAAAATATAATGCTCATTTTTCCCCGGGGCTACGCCGCGCCGGATCGCTGGTGCACTATCTGCAACTACAAGTACGTCGAACTGACAGAGCTGGAAAAGGCGCAACAGGTTCGCAAGAAATACAACCTGGAAATCATTTTCGTTCTCCCCTACTCCCGCGACACCGTCAAACTCTGGCTGGAAAGCCTGCCCGAGCAGATGCTCAGGGTCAAGAACTGGAAATACCCTGAAAACCTGGACCAACTGGACGAAAAAGGCAGGCAGTCAGTAGAACGCTACCGCCGGATTTTCCCAAAAGATTTTACGGTCAGCCAGGATAACATTCCCATCCCCTTCCCCATTTTAATAGATGCCGACCACCGGGTTTCCTCGGGACTTGGACTTTTCACCACTTCCTGGGGCGGGAGCCAGGTCGATCAGAACATCCCGGCCGTCTACCTGCTTGACGAAAAGGGAATCCTGCGCTTCAAGTATATCAGCCAGAATACCGTTGACCGGCCGGAATACGAATACCTGTTCAAAATCCTGGATATGATCAAGCAGAAGAAGCTCTGAGACCGAGCCGGGCCAGGCCTCAGTCCGGGCTGGTCCGGGCAGCGTAATTGAATTCCTTAAGCTTCTGAATGATGTCTATTATTATATCTTCTTTTCCCAGTTTAAGAACGTCTTCCGGCCTGACTTCCGGCATAAACGGCCTTTCCCGTTCCTGAAGCGGGGACTTCTTGTTCTTCCGGCCGGCGGTCCTGAGCAGCAGCTTGAGCTCCAGGGAATTTGGCGGCAACACAATTGTGTAATGAAAGTTGTCAACCTTGCTGTCCGGGAAATTTATCTGGATATGAATTGAGCTCTTCCTGCGCTGGTCATACCTGACCTTTATGCCTTTGGGTTCGAGGGCTTGCTCCAGGGTTTCAAAGGCCGGCTCCACTATGAACTCGCAGAACTGGGCGAAATGGTCCCTGGCCTCCTGCTGGCATTTTTCTATTATTCTAAGGTCTTCAAAATAGCGGTTGAGTTCCTTCATCCACTTTTCTTCAATCATCTTTCCCATCTCCATGGGTCTATTATCCTATCATTTTCAGGTCGATTCAACCCCACCGGGTGATTCAAGCTTCCTTTCATCCCCGAAGCGGCGCCAGCAGGAACAGCCTGAGATCCATGACATTGGTCCCGGTATGACCGGTCTTGAGCAGCCCACCGATTTCCTGGAAAAAGTGGTAGGAATCATTATTGTCAAGATAGCTCCGGGGGCTAATGCCCGTTGCCCTGATTTTTTCCAGGCTTTCCGGACCGGCGAAGGCCCCGGCCGAATCGGTCGGGCCGTCCCGGCCGTCGGTGGCCAGGCTCATTACCAGCCAGTCAATTCCCTGAAAATCTTCTTTGTTATTAAGAATCTCCAGGAGGCAGGCCAGGACAAATTCAGTATTGCGCCCGCCAAGCCCCTGCCCTCTGACCGTGACCGTCAGCTCGCCGCCGGCCAGCAGGCAGAAGGCCCGGTTCTGCTCCCGGGCTTTTCGCCTGAATTCTCCGAGTTTATCCATATAATTTCTGGCCATTTCCCTGGCCTCTCCCTGGTCTTCCGAGGTCAGGATAATGGTTTCCAGGCCAAACTGTCGGGCCGCTTCCTTGGCCGCGTAGAGCGCCCTCAAATTGTCGCCGATGATCACCGGTTTAACCTTTTCCAGCACCCGGTCACCTTTCTTGACAGTTTCTTCCCTGAGCCCAACCTGGCCCTCCTCCAGGACCCGCCGGACGCTTTCCGGGCAAGTTTCCCAGAGCGCGTATTTTTTAAGAATTGAAATGGCCTGTTCGAAGGTGGTGGAGTCATGCCAGGTCGGACCCGAGGCGATGCTCTCCAGGTCATTCCCAACAACATCGGATACGATCAGGTTGAAAACGCGAGCCGGCCAGCCGGCCCGGGCCAGGCGACCTCCTTTAATACGCGAAAGGTGCTTGCGAACGGTATTGAGTTCCCTGATGTCAGCCCCGGCCTTCATCAGTAGCTCCGTGACCTGTCTCTTGTCCTCCAGGCTGACCCCATCTTCCGGAAGGCATAGGTGGGCCGAACCGCCCCCGGAAATCAATAACAGCAGAAGGTCTCTTTCGGAGAGGGAAAGGGCCAGTTCATAAGCCTTGCTCCCGGCCCTCAGGCTCCATTCGTCTGGAAGCGGATGAGCCGCCGGGAAATAACTGAGTTTTCCTTTTTCCAGGTAGTCCTGGCTTCCGGTTATAACCGCCGCCTCCAACCTGTCTTCGACCAGGGGCAGCATGGCTTCAGCCAGGAGGAGGCCCGCCTTGCCTATACTTATCATCGCCACTTTACCGAAATCTTCCAGGTTTAATTTCTGGCCGCCGATGACCAGGTTCCGGCCATCTCGGACCACATTTTCAGCCACCAGGCGTTCCGGTCGCACCGCTCCCAGGGCCACCTGGCCCAGCTTCCTGGCGATTTCTTTCAGGTCCAGGGATGGTAAGTCCGGCATAATCTCACCCTTTTTCTTTCACTCAGGCTTCCGTTATGGTAAAAATAATTAGGTATCAGAGAATGAAATTAGACTTCCAGTCTGTCCCGGACAGAACAAGAACTGGCCGTTTATCTTTCCTGGCAATTCCGGTCTTATTGTTCATCTTTGTCCTTATTCTATCCGAACCGGCGGCCCTGGCGCAAGAACAGGAATCGGTCATCTCCGACGTGGAAAAGCGCATAGAACAGATAAACCGGCAGATTTCAGAGCTGAGGTCTCGCCTGAAAGAAGAAGACAAGAAGGAAAGCTCCCTGCTGTCTTCGCTGGAAAAAATCAGGTTGAATAAGAGGGTCCTTCAGAATGAAATTGAATCGCTGAACCTGAGGCGGACCCTGGTGAACCGACAGCTCAACGACCTCAGACTCAAAGCAGCCGAAACCGAAAAGATACTTCAGAAAGAAAAGGAGGCCGTTGAGAAGACCCTGGTCACCCTTTACCGCTACGGCCGCCTGGACTTCATGCACTTTTTCCTAAAGGCCCAAAACCTGGAAACATTCCTGCGGGAGAGCAAGAACCTGACCTTCCTGGCCAGCTACCAGGGAGAGGCCATCAGCAGTTACTTGAGAACCATTGAACAGATGCAGTCGCTGGAAAAAGAGCTCAAGGAAAAAATGGCCGAAGCCGAATCGCTGCTCCAGCAGGCCCGGGCCAACCAGTCCCGGCTGGCCGAAGAAGAAGCCAGGAACCAGAAGTTGCTGGCCGAAATCAAAAAGAACAAGACCACCTACCAGCAGATGGTCTCCGAACTGCAGGAAAGCCAGGAACAATTACAGCACCTCTTAAAGCGGTTGCAGGCCCAGGAAATCTCCCTGCCCTCTCCCTTTATCCCCCTGTACGAGAGAAAGGGAAAGCTTCCCTGGCCGGTTAACGGACGGGTGATCACCAGGTTTGGCAAGGAAAAACATCCCAGGTTCAACACGGTTACCATCAACAACGGCGTGGAAATCGCCCCCTCGGGCCAGGACAGAAAAATCAGAGCGGTTCACGGCGGACGGGTGGTCTTCGCCGATTATTTTCAGGGCTACGGCAACCTGATCATCATCGACCACGGACTGTCCTATTACACTCTTTACGGACACTGCGCCAGCTTCCTGGTCAGGACCGGGGACCTGGTCAGGGACGGGCAGGATATCGCCCTGGTCGGAGACTCTGATTCCCTGAAGGGCGAATGCCTGTATTTTGAAATCCGCCACAAGGCCCGGCCGGTCGATCCCTTGCAATGGTTAAAGAGAAGATGATAGAATTTACTGGATTTCGACAGAGTATAACGGATAATCAGGATTAGACGGGAAATCAATATGAGATTTAACAAGCTTAATGTTTATCTCCTGGTCATCATCCTGCTGCTGACCGCCATGCTGCTCCTGGACAAGCGCTTCCTGCCGGCCAAGAGCCCGCTGCCGCAGTTCAGTCCCAGCAACGCCGACCTGTTAAGCACGGTGATGAACTACATCAAGACCGATTACCTGGAGGAACCCAACCCGGCCAGGATAACCGAGGGCGCCTACCGCGGCCTGATAAATTCCCTGGACCCGCTCAGCGCCTACCTGGACAAGGACCTGGCCTCAAGGTACCTTAACCGCAAGATCCCGGTGAAGGGCACGGGACTGATCATCTTCAAAAAATACGGGGTCTTTCCCATGGTGATAGCGGTCAGGGAAAATTCCCCCGCGGCCCAGGCTGGTCTTAAGGTGGGCGACAATATCAGCGCCATAAACGACCGGAACACCATGAACCTCAGCCTGCTCGAGACCAGCCTGCTCCTGGAAGCCGAGCCGGGTCCCAATGGTCAACCACCCGTGCGGCTCAGGGTGTTGCGGGGAAGCGAAACCCTGGAGATCCAGGTCAACCGTGATTTCCTGTTAAGGGACAACCTTAAATTCAGTGCCGGCCCCTCAGGGCTGGTGGTATTGCGCCCGACCTCAATTTACCAGGGGCTGGCGGCCGAAATAAGCAAGACCCTCAAGGCCCGGCTAAAAACCAGGCCAGTCCCCAGAGCGGCTGTGCTCGACCTGCGCGATTGCTGGGGAGGCGACTACGAGGAAGCCCGGAAACTGATTAACCTTTTTATAAAGGTGGAGGAGGCAGCCAGCCTGGAAAGTCGCAGCCAGAAACAGGTCATTGCCTGTTCCGATTCACCAGAATTTCCGAACCTCAAGCTTTTTATCTGGGTCAACCAGGCCACCGCTGGCCCGGCCGAGCTGGTGGGCGGAGTCCTCAAGGACTTAAACCGGGCCCAGACCATAGGCCTGGAAACGCCCGGGCTGGCCGGGGTCCAGGAGTCGTTCCCGCTTGCCGACGGCAGCCTGGTGGTCCTGACCACGGCCGTATTTTCCTTGAAATCCGGAACAAAGCTCTGGGATAACAGCCTGCCCCTGGACGTTAAGCTATCTTATTCCGAGTCGATGGATAAACTCTACCAGGATAAGACCCTGAGCCTTCTGTCCGCCAAGAATTAATGCGCCCGGCAAAAAAAGCAAAGACCAGAGAAACCTCCAGGCCGCGGTTTCGCCTGGGGTTACTGGCCGCAGCGCTCACTTTCCTGGCCCTGATCTCTGCCGCCTGGCTTGACCATCTCAACTTCCGGCAGCAAAAAGTCTCCTACCTGCCCTGGCCTGAAATCGCCCGTAACGGTGAAACAACTCTCCTTCAATCCCAGGCTCCATTCTCCCTGTCCGAATTCCTGCACCAGCAGCTTTCCCAGCTCGGTCTCTCCCCCGAAGCTATCACGGAGGAAAAGACGGATGAGGGGTTAACCTACGTTTCGGCCAGAACCACAGCCCGCGATTACCGCCGATTCAAGGATAACCTGCTGTCGGCCTTAAAAAAGAAAAAAATAAAGACGGGCCTGAAAGAGGAAAAGACCGGAAGCGGAGAGATGGTGGCCACCTTCGAATTGCGGCAGAATTCCA
>JABLWX010000033.1 GCA_013178315.1 Candidatus Aminicenantota bacterium | reverse complement strand
CCCGCGGACCGGGTGGTGGCAGTCGTTATCGATGACATGGGGGAAGACCTGAATTTTCTCCGGGAACTCATTAATCTCAAGAGCCCGCTGACCGTGGCCATCCTTCCCGATTCGAGCCTGGCCCAGGAATGCGCCGCTCTGGCCGAAAAAAACGGGCTGGAAGTGATCATCCATCTCCCCCTCGAGGCCTTCAACAATCACCTCACTTCGGCCGGAGCCGAGGGGCTGATCACCACCTCAATGAGTCCCCAGGATGTCCGCTTCATCCTGGAGAGGGACCTGGGCCTTCTCCCCCAGGCCCGTGGCCTTAACAACCACATGGGGTCAAAGGCCACCTCCAGCGAAGCCCTGATGGAAATCATCATCTCCTTTCTGCGGGAAAAGAACCTGTATTTCCTTGACAGCAAGACCAGCCCCAGGTCGGTAGCCTACGAACTGGCCCTGAAGAAAAAAGTCCCGGCCGCCGCCAGGCAGGTTTTCCTGGATGCCGACGAAGACCGGAGCCTCGTTAAAGACCGGATGATGGAACTGTTCAACCTGGCCAGGAAGAACGGCCAGGCCATCGGCATAGGTCATCCCTTTCCGGAGACCCTGGAAGTTCTCAAAACTTACCTGCCGCGGGCAGCAGAATTTGGAGTCCAGCTGGCCCCGGTTTCAGCCCTTGTCAAGAACTGAAGGGAGGGCTGGACCCGGTCTTAAAACCGGACCTGGTTTTCCTCCATACTTTCTGCCTTTCATTTCTGCTATACTAGTATAGAATCCTCAGGGAGGAAAAAAATGAAAAGAACTCTTGTCCCGGCTTTAATGCTCAGTCTTATTATCTCGGGCCTGTTTTTCCCGGCCTGTAAGAAAATGTCGACCGAAGAACTCAAGAACTCGATGGAGATAATAGATGTCGAAACCAAGTGGGTCAGCAAGGAATACCGGGCCTGGCCGCCCAAGCTGGTGCTGGTTCCGGTTATTTCTTTCCGGGTAAAAAACATCAGCGACAAGCCGCTGACCTACGTCAACTTCAACGCCATTTTCAAGTTCAAGGACGAGGCCAAGAACCTGGGCGACAATTTCCTGGCGGCCATTCGCAAGAAACCGGTGATGCCGGGGGAGGTCAGCCAGGTCATCACCCTGAAGAGCAATTACGGGGTAGAAGGCAAGACGCTCGATTCCTTCAAGAATAATCCCTACTGGAAACCGGTCGTGGTCAAGCTGTTTGCCCGTTCCTTCGGTTCAGAGTTCGTCCTGCTGGGAGAATGGGAAGTCTCCAAGACCATCGACTTCAAGGAAGACCAGGCGGTAACGCCGGTGGTCGAGAAGAAAGAAGACACAAAAAAATAAATTTATTCCTTAACCGTCAGCGGAGAATTGACCGAGAAAGGATAGCCCAGATGGAGACGATTTTACCAAAGCAAGTTTTTCTGACCAGGGGCAAAGGCCAGCATGCCCAGAAACTGGTCAGCTTCGAGCTGGCCCTGCGCGAAGCCGGAATATCGCCCTTCAACCTGGTCCGGGTTTCCAGCATCTTCCCGCCCCAGTGCCGGCTGATCAGCCGGGCCGAGGGACTGAAGAAGCTGAAGCCGGGGCAGGTAGTTTTCCTGGTGATGAGCGAAAATGCCACCGACGAAGCCCATCGCCTGATTTCCGCTTCCATCGGACTGGCCATCCCCCAGGATAAAGAACAGTACGGATACCTGGCCGAGCACGAGGGCTTTGGCGAAAGCGAAAAGGAAGCCGGAGCCCAGGCCGAGGAACTGGCAGCCGAGATGCTGGCCACCAAGCTCGGCGAAGCCTATTCCCGGCATAACTTCAGGCGCGGGCGCGAAAATTATTACCGGATCAACCAGCACCTGACGGTCAGGACCAGGAGCATCTCCCAGGTGGCGACGGGGGCTAAAGGACTCTGGACGACAGCCGTGGCCGCCGCGGTTTTTGTGACCTGACCTTTCAGGCGGGCCAATACCCTGGGCCCCAGTTAGACCACTTAAAGATTCAGGGGATTGGGGTTCAAAATCTTGATAAAACTTTCTTCCTTAAGTTTCTTAACGTATTCGTTAATTTTCTGCTCTCTCTTCTGGGCATAGAGCTTCTGCTCGATTTCCGACCGGGCCTGGTCGAAGGTCTTCTGGTAGCTTTCCTTCTTCTCTTCCAGTTTTACCAGGTACCAGCCGTTGCGGGCCTGGATCCAGGAAGAGACCTCTCCGGGCTTGAGCTTTTCCACGCCCTGTTCGATGGCCTTGTCCAGCTCCCCCCTCTTGAAAAATCCCAGGTCGCCGCCGTTTTCTTTCGGTCCTTCGGAGTATTCGGCCACCAGGTCCTCGAAGGTTGAGCCACCTTTCAATTTTCCTGAGATGGCGTTTTTCTTTTCTTCAAGCAGGTAGTCGGGGTTGGTGGCCGTCGAGAGGTAAATGGCCCTGATCCTGTACTCGGGAGGCACGACGAATTCTTCCGGTTTCTTCTTGTAATACGAGACGATCTCCGAGTCGTCCAGGACGATGTTCCGGTCCACCTCTACGTAAATTACCGCCTGGCGCATCAGGTTTTCTTCCAGTTCCTTTACCCAGACGTTGTAATCTATGCCCTGGGCATTCATGGCCCGGATCAGCTCTTCGTCAGAAGACAGGTTGTTGTCCGCTTTGATTTTTTCGATGGTGGCCTTCAGCTGCTCCTTGACATTAAGGTTCTGTTCCCGGGCCTTCTGGATCAGCAGCAGGTCGGTGATCATCATGTCCAGGAGCGAATCCTTCAGCCGCTCGTATTCCTTGAAATACTCCTCGCCACTCAACTGGGCCCGGAGCATCTGGACGGTAGAGGTGAACTGCTCCCGGTACTCGGACAGGGTGATGACGTCGCCGTTGACGATGGCCACTATTTCTTCAACCACGTCTCCGGGAAGCCAGAGGGCGATAGCCACCACGGCCAGCCCCAGCATTACCAATTTTTTTGCAGTCATATTAATTCCCTTCATACTTAAAAGGCAGGTTGGCCGGATAAACCTCCCAGTGATAAGTAGCTTTGAGCTCTTCCACTTCCCGGCTCACTATATCTTTAACTTTCCTTTCCAGCAAAAGGTTTCGGATCCGCGAATAGGCCTCTTCCAGGCTCAACAGGCTGGGAGAGTATCTCCTGTCCAGGCGGAAAATATGATAGCCGTAAGCTGACTGGAAAACAGTGGACAGCCGCCCTTCCTCCAGGGAAAAGATCACCTTTTCCATGTCGGCCGGAAGCTCGCCCGGCCTGAATACACCCATGACTCCGCCCTTGTAAGCGTCGGGAGCCTGGGAGAATTCCCTGGCCGCCTGCCTGAATTCTTCTTCACCGGCTCCCTGCAATTTTTCCCTCAGCTTGATAGCCTGCTCGCTCGACCCCACCAGGATCTGGCTGACCCGGACCCGCTCCGGGGCCAGGAAATCCTTCTTGTTTTCCTCGTAATATTTTTTTATCTCGTCTTCGGTCACCACCACTTCTTTAATCTTTTCGTGCTTGTATTTCTCCACCAGCAGGCTTTCTTCCAGGCCGCGGTCGGCGGCCAGCTTCTCAACCAGGCCCTCTTCGGCCGGGTAATCGCGGGTCATCCGCCGCAGGAAAGCCTCCTTTTCCTCGGCCGTCAGCTCCAGGCCCTGCTTCATCGCAGAATAAAGTATCAACTTGTCCTCGATAAACTGGTCAAAAAGCTGGCTCAGTGCTTCTCCCGGGAGCTCCTGGCGATCGGGGTTTAGAATTTTTACATAGTTTTCAAAATCAGCCAGGGTATAGCTTTTCTCTTCTACCCGGAAGACAACCTTTTCTCCCCGGTTATCTGCCTCCTCTGCCCCTTTTTTCTCCTGGAAATAGTGGTAGCCGAAATAAAGGACGGCCCCTACCAGAACCAGCAGCAAGATGGCCAGGACAGCTTTTTTCATGGAAATTCTCGACAGCCTCAGTTGATTATAGTATAGCCAGAGAGCTCCTTCAAGATAAGCCGGGCCTGAACCAGGAACTCCCGGTCGGAACCGGCCGGCAGGTTAAAGGTCATCAATCCAAGGGGAGAAACGTTACCCCGGTAACGCTTGAGCAGCCCCTGCACCGCCTCCCAGCGAAAATGTACTTCGGGCGGGAACTTGACCAGCAGCCTCTGGCCGTTGCGGTCGAGGGCTTTAAGCCTTATCCTGCCAGCGTAATACTTGATCTGGGCATAGAGAAAAAGGTTTTCCACTCCGGGTGGCAGCGGACCGAAGCGGTCCTGGATTTCCTCCCTTATTTTCAGGGCTTCGTCCGGATTTTCCAGGGCCGACAGCCTCTTGTAAAGGTTCAGGCGGAGGTTAACCTGGGGCAGGTAATCTTCCGGGATCCTGAAGTCAACCTTGAGATTTATCTCGCACCGGGCTTCTTCTAATTTTTCTCCCTTCTGTTCCCTGACCGCCCGCTCCAGAAGCTGCAGGAAGTACTCATAGCCGACCGCCTCCATAAAACCATGCTGCCGGTGTCCCAGGATGTTGCCCGCTCCCCTGATTTCGAGGTCACGGGCGGCCAGCCGGAAGCCGGAGCCGAGCTCGCTGAACTCCTTCAGGGCCTTGAGCCTCTCCCTGGCTTCCGGGCTCAGTTCAAACAGAGGCGGCACCAGGAAATAGGCATAGGCCTGCCGGGAAGACCGGCCTACCCTTCCCCGGAGCTGGTAGAGCTGGGCCAGCCCGTACAGGTCGGCCCGGTCCACGATAAGCGTATTGACCAGCGGAATGTCAATGCCGTTCTCGATGATGGTGGTGGAGACCAGGACGTTGTATTTCTGGTTAATGAACTCGAGCATCCTCTTTTCCAGCTCCGGTCCTTTCATCCGTCCGTGAATGGTAATTACCCTGGCCTGAGGGACCAGCTTGCGGACCAGGTCGGCCACCCGGTCAATATCCTCTATGCGGTTGTGAATGTAATAGACCTGGCCCTGGCGCTCGAGCTCCTGCTTGACGGCCGAGGCCACCAGGCCCGAATTGAAGGGCGCCACCACCGTGTGCACCGCCAGCCGGTCCCGGGGCGGCGTCTCGATGAGGCTGATGTCCCGCAGGCCGCTCAGGGCCAGGTTGAGGGTTCGGGGTATGGGAGTAGCGGTCAGGGTCAAAACATCGATGCTGGCTTTAAGCTGCTTGATTCTTTCTTTATGACCGACCCCGAACCTCTGCTCCTCGTCAATTATCAACAACCCCAGGTTATGAAAGCCGACGTCCGGGGAAAGGAGCCGGTGAGTGCCGATGATTATGTCCACAAAACCCTTTTTCAAGTCCTCTATTATCTTCTGCTGCTCCTTCCGCGACTGCAGCCTGGTCAGGGCTTCCACCCTCACCGGGAATAGCAGCATCCGCTGGCGGAAGGTGTTGAGGTGCTGAACGGCCAGCACGGTGGTCGGGCAGAGAACGGCCACCTGCCTTCCGTCCATAACCGCCTTGAAGGCCGCCCTCATGGCCACCTCGGTTTTACCGTAGCCTACATCCCCGCACAGCAACCGGTCCATCGGGCGCGGGGCTTCCATGTCCCTCTTGACCTCTTCTATGGCCCGGAGCTGGTCCTCGGTCTCCTCGTAGATGAACATTTTTTCAAATTCCCTTTCCCACTGTCCTCCGGGACTGTAGGCAATGCCCTCCACCGTCTTTCTCCGGGCATAGAGCTCCAGGAGCTCCTGGGCGATTTCTTCGACGGCCTTCTTAACCCGGGCCTTGGTCCTGGCCCAGGTCTGGGTGCCGAGCTTATCAAGCTGGGGGGCCACCCCGGGCGCGCTGGAAAATTTCTGGACCAGGTTCAGGTCCTCCACCGGCACCAGCAGCCGGTCATCGTCCCGGTAGATTATCTCTATGAAGTCGTGAGCCCGCCCGTCAAAGTCCAGCTTTTTCAGCCCGTTGAAGCGGCCGACCCCGTACTCAGTATGAACCACGTAATCCCCCTGGTTCAGGTCCTGGAACTGGGAGAAGAACAGCTTCCGCGGAACGCGGCTTATTATGACTTTTTCCTCGGTAAAGATATCGCGCTCGGCAAAAAAGAAAATTTTTTGCTGGGGAAAGCAGAACCCGCGCCTCAACTCTCCTTCAACCAGGTTGACCTCTTCTCCGCGCGGCCCTTCCCGGGGGTCGGAGAGAAGCCTGGCCGGGATATCTTCTTCCCGCAGCACCGCGGCCAGTCGCTCCCGCTTTCCGGGATTAGAAATGAAGAGGTAACAGAGGTCGCGCTCCTCCTGACGCTTTTTCAGGTACTGGAGAAAGAACGGGATCCTGTTGTCAAAGCGGGGCACCGGCTGGAAGGAAAAATGAACCCCATCGCCACCCTCTTCCCCACCCAGCTCGCTGAGGTTCAGGCCGCGTTTCCGGACCGATTCCAGGATTTCCGGCGGGAAAATCTCTTCCGGCAGCAGGAAAAATCCTGACTGGGCTGCCTGCTCTTCGTAAGCTTTCCGCCACTCGGCCAGTCGCTCTTCCCAGTCTTTTTCAACCAGTTCCCGCTCTTCAAATATGAACAACGGGTTTTCCAGCAGTCCGGTTACGGGGGCAAAATGTTCGCCGACCAGCAAGGCCGAATAGGCAAAGGAGGGGAAAATTTCTCCCTGCCGCAGAAGTTCTATCTTCTTCTCAAGGTCCCGGCTGCCGGGAGCCCGTTTCCTGGCCAGCCGGCAGAATTTTTCGACGAATTCGGCCTGGCCCGGGAATTCCCTCAGCGATGGAATTACGGCCGACTCAACGCGGTTAACGGACCTCTGGGTCGAAGCGTCGAATTCCCTGATGGAGGCCACCCGGTTGCCGGCAAATTCCAGGCGCACCGGGTAATCCGACCAGACCGAATAGACATCCACGATGCCGCCGCGGTAGGCATACTCGCCGGCCGAAGCTACCAGGTCTTCATGGGCATAACCAAATTCTTTCAGCCTTTCCAGCAGCCAGTCCCGGTCGAGCTCTTCCCCGGAATTTATCCTGATAAAGGATTTCTTGAGGTCTTCGCTCGTCGGCACCGGCTTCAACAGTCCGGCCAGGCTGGTAAAGACGAGTGGCCGGTGCCCGAGGAGAAGGCTGTAAAAGGTCTTCATCCTGGAGGCCACGGCCTCGAGGGGAGCGGCCACTTCCAGGTAGGGTTCGCTACCCAGGGCCGGGAGAACCTGGACTTCTCTTTTCACGGATAGAAGCCGGAGGAAATTTTCGGTTTCCTGCCTGATATCGGCAGGGGAAATACTGCCCGGCAAGATGACCACAATCGGCCGGTCCATTTCCCTGGAAAGGAGGGCATAGAGATAAGGGCGGGCTTCGGGTATCACCCCGGTTAAAAAAAGACAGTCCTCCCCCTTCTTTAACCTGGCTACCAGGGCCCTGAACTCCGGCAGCCCTGCCAGAAATTCCAGACTCACGGGATTATTTTAGACGAGAGAGGGGCAGAGGTCTATCCTCTGCCCCAATTTATTTGGATTGGCAGGCCATATTTCCGTCCGCCGGAGCGGTCAGATCCTCCACCAGTAGGAGAATTTCATAAACACTCCATAATTGGTCCGGCCGTAATGCCCGAATTCATCCCGGAGGTAATTGGAATCGGCCCCCAGGTAGAACAGGGTGCCGGGTCGCAGCACCCAGCTCACAAGCAGGCTGCCGAATATCTTTTTATAGTAATCGTTGTAATCGACGATAGTCCGGATGGACAGGGTCTTGGAAACCTGGAAGGTCGTCTTCTGCCTGATGACCAGGTAATCCCAGAGCTTCTCGCCGCCCCACTCCCGCCAGTAAGTCTGCCAGTTGACGTCCAGCCCGAGTTGCAACCTCTTTTCCGGCTTGAAGGTCAGGAACAGGCCGTAGATGTTGCTGTAGCCCAGAAAGGGGTCTTCCGGGTCGTAGTTGATGCTGTGCCCGGTCTGGAAATAAAAATTAAGGGGCAGCCAGCTCAGAAAGGTGGTCTGGCCTTCCAGGTAAAAGGTGGTTTTGTTGAAGTCTATATCGGCATAACGCTCCATGGACCGGGTCAGGAAGAGGAAGATCAGGTTGAACTCGGTCAGGCGGAACTGGAGCCGGGCCCTGAACCACTTGTCCTGGACGATATCGCCCCGGTAGGAATCGCGCTGGGCCACCTGCAGGTTAAGATTGACCTGGTTAAGGTATTTCTTATCGGTGTACAGGTTGAAAAAGGTAAAAAGGCCGGTCAGGCGGTAATCCACCCGGTTGACAAAACCCGATGAGGCCTCAAAGTCGGGATGCATCGCCTGGAAATAACCGCCGATTCCCCAGTGAAGTTTTTTCCTGAGCTGGGTGTAATAGTAGAACTCGCTGTACAGGGCCGGGGCCAGGGCGGTATTCCGTTCTTCAGTCTTGGTGTCCGAGGCCAGGGCCTGGAAGGAAAAGAAGAAGCGGTCCTTGAAGCGCCACATCCCGTCAATCCCGGCCACCCGGTTCCATGCTCCGCCGGTAATTTCTTTGTCAGCCAGGGTGAAACCCACGTAGGACTGGTCGAAGACGTCGGCCTTCACCCGGAAGATATTGAACAGGGCGTTGCGGTCGACCGTTTCTTCGCCACCTCCGTTATTAACGTCCCACAGGCTTTCGGTGGGCTTCTGATCGTAGGCGGTGAGCAACCCGTAGGTAAAACGACCGGTCTTCCCGGTTACCCGGGCCCCGAACAGCGGGTCAATGATCCGCCGGGTATATACCATTTCTATGGCCGGGTAACGGAAGATTTCCATCCCTTCCAGGAAGAAGGGTCTCTTTTCCTGGTAGTAAAGGGCATAGCGAAGGTTGAGGTCGATCTGGGGGACATCGGCTTCCACCTGGCTGAAGTCCGGGTTGGCCGTCAGGTCAAGGGTCAGGTTGGAATTGGCTCCGTACTTGAGGTTAAGGCCCGGCTGCACGTCTATCTTCTGGCCCTCGGTCTTGGCCGAGGTTACCACCGGCATTATTTCCAGGTTTTTCCCCTTTTCCAGGTGGCCGGTCAGGACAAAGGGTCGGCCCTGGCTGAGCAACCCGGGAATGGTGCGTGAATAGCGAGGCCAGATGATTATCTCGCCGGTGCGGGGCAGGTTGCGCCCCAGGACGATATTCCAGGTCTTGGGGTCCTCGTCGGGAAAACGGATACTCTTGAAGGGAATGGCCGCTTCCACCACGTAGCCCTGGTCATCCATCTTCCCGTCGGAAAAGAAAAAGGTATCCCAGGAATCATCCATGTTGTCGTTGCCGCCTTCTTCCATTCGCATGAAGTCAGCCTGTACCCCGATGGGATTCAACACGAAGGTAAAGGCCCGCCGTTTCTCACCGAAGGTGTCCAGGAAAATGATCACCCAGTCATCCTCCATGCACTTGTCGCGGCTGGTGACCGAGCAGCGGATCTTTTTGGGCTGGGAGTCAAAGCAGCGAAAGGCCAGGTAAAGATTCTTTTCATCGTAGCCGAGATAGGCCACGGTCCTTTCGCTGGGCTGACCGTTTTCCTTGGGAGAAAGCTGCACGAAATCTTCAATCTTGAGCGCTTCTCGCTCGTAGACCTCGTCCAGAACGCCATCGATCTTCGGCGGGTGAGATAACCTGGGGATGGTCAGTTTTTCATCCTGGACCTGGGCGAACGCCCGGGCTGGAAACAGATGCCGAGAAATTAAAGAGAGCAGAAATATGAGGGCCAAGAATGTTAATAAACTTCTTCTCATTCTCTCACAACCATCAAAGGATAAATTTTCAGGAATTCAAAATTATAGACGGAATCTCCTGGAAAAAGGTTCCCCGTCCCTCCCAAATTTTTTCTTCCCAACGCAAGGTACGATGGACGGGCAGAAGGATGGACCTTCATGGCCTGCTTGACTTCTCTCCGGAAGCCTGTCATTCCTCCGGGCCGGCAGCAAGAAATTGATAAACTTTCTTGCGGGCCAGCGGTATGAGGCTTGAACTTCAGGTTCAAGATGGGGCTTCCGGAAAAAATGAACGAACGGGCCACTCTGCCCGCCAAATAAAGGCCGGATTATCTCCGCGCTGATTTTCCTTGGTTGCAATCGAATATGGCTGAGTTTCATTGTTCATAATTTCAGACGTTCTTATCCTCCGGCGTTACCAGAAATTTCAGAAATTAGATTGTCCCGGCATCATAAGGACAACCGTGACCACGATAGCACGATAGAATCCAACCCGGATCAGAGGCTTTCATAAATAATTTGATTCCTGCCTGGGCTGATCCCCAGCCGTTTACGGTCTTTCCTTTACCCGGCCAACTTCAAACAGCGGCTCGCCCTGGTTGCAGGGCGGGGTGCCGATTATGTAGAGGAGTATGCCGGTAAAAGGAGCCCGCATCTCGGCCAGAACTTTCCCGTGATAATCAGTGATCATTCCGACTATCTGCCCGGCCTTTACATAATCGCCCATTCCAGCCCGGGGATGAAACAGCCCATCATGCTCGGAATAAATAACCTGGTATTTGTCGATCCAGACCGGGTCTGTCTGGAGCTCGGCCTTCCCGGGCAGCATCCCGAAATATCTCATGACATTCAGGACCCCGGCCACGTTGGCGGCAATGGCTTCTTCCTCCACCCGGCCCAGGTAGCCAGACTCGGTGGTGATGGCCGGCTTTTTCCGGACAATGGCCGTGTTGCCCAGGTACTTGGAGTTTTTAAGGTCCTGGGCCCTGGTATCGTCTATGATGATGTGCTTGAGGCCAAAGGCCAGGGCCATTTCCCGGCTGACGGCATCAAGCTTCCGGTCCCCGCTCAGCATCCAGTAGGTATAGGGAATCAGGGCCTCGTTGCCGTCGCCACAGTGCAGGTCGATTAGCGCCTCGACCCGGTCCACGATTTCAGCAGTCAGGACGGCGGCTATTCTCTGGCTCTGGCTGCCCTCGAGGTCCCCCGGGAACACCCGGTTGAGATTCTTCCAGTCGAAAGGATTGTAATAGATGGTTCGCCGTTGAAAGGCTGGCAGGTTGGCGATGTGAACCAGGATGAGTGTCCCGGACAGTTCTTCCGGATTTATCAACTCCTTAACCCGGTAAAGGGCCAGGATGGGAGGATATTCGTAGGGATGGACACCGGCTACCGCGGCCAGCACCCGGCCTCCTTTCCGGCCGTTGATGATTGTAACCGGAATCCTGGTGGCCGGATCCTGGCCGGCCGGCACTTCCAGGAAGCCGCTGATGACCTGGCCCGGCCCGGCGGCCAGTTGACCCACCCGGAAAACTTTATTCGGCACCGGCCGAGCTTCGACCCGGTTCGCCAGAACCAGGGACAGGAATAAGCCGCTACAAAATAACAAGACCACTGCTTTATTGTTTCTCATCTGGCCTCCTTTCGGGCCGTGTGTCCCGCCAGAAAAAGGCCGTTCCCAGACAAGGAACAGGACCGGCCATCCCGCGGGCTACCTTCAATATTCTATATTCTATATTCTATGTGAAGCCGCCCGGATTAATCCAGGCGGTTATTGATCGCCTCTTCATTCAGCCTTAATATATGAACAAGTATTCATATATTAATCGGGCCCGCCCGCCGGAAGATAATTTTATCCGGTCGCTATTTTCCACCTTCTGATTCCGCAAGCTTTACAATCCTGACCTGGCTTCCGCCAGCCAGGCGGCAAAGGAAGACTTCCCGGGTCCGCCCGCTTCTTGCCTCTCTTATTCTTTTCTGCCAGATGATTTCCTCGACTTCTATCCTTTTCCCGGCGACCCAGACCGCCCCTGGCTTTTCCCGGCCGCAGTACCCGGCGTACCATTCCACCCGGTCTAGGTCCATCTTAACAAGCCTCAACTGCCTTCATTATAAATCCGGGCGGCTTAAAAAAGCATCAGCCTTCCGAAGCTTACATTAATCAACGGTAGGGCTCATCAGCCCCTGCTGATTTTCATCGGTTTGAATCTTCCCGCCTTAAACAATATAATGGCCCTCTGGACGGAGGTGAAAATGAAAGCGAACAGGTGGCTGCTGGCTGTCCTGCTTTTATTAATATTTTTATCCGGCCTGGCTGCGCCTCTGTTGAGGGCCCAGTCCGCAGAGGTCCGGCTGACGGTGTTCTACCCATCGGTCGGCACCATCAGGAATCTCCAGGCCCTCCTGGAGAATGGCTTCATCAACCTGCCTGGACTCAAGGTAACGGGCCTCTACCACGTCCGCGAGGCCACCAATTACGAAGAGGCCCGCAACTACGTCAGGAACAACAAACTGGACTGGTTTACCTTCAAGGCTTTCTCGGCCGAGATCGGCCCGGAAAATATTTTCAGGACCAACGGCCTGACAGCCGAGCTGGCCGAAGTCTTCAGGCAATCCGACGGCATCATTTTCTTTGGCGGCCCGGACATACCGCCGGCTGTCTGGGGCGAGCCGACCAGTCTCCTCACTGAAATCACCGACCCCTACCGCCACTACTTCGAGCTTTCGGCCATTTTTCACCTGCTGGGCGGCTACCAGGACCCGAAGTTCAAACCCCTGCTGGAAGAAAACCCGGAACTGCCGGTCCTGGGCATCTGCCTGGGAGCCCAGAGCCTGAACGTCGGTACCGGCGGAACGCTTATCCAGGACATCTGGTCCGAAGTCTACGGGAAAAATTATGTCGAGGACATCATCGCCCTCGGCCCCGACCGCTGGCATAATAACCCCTACATCAAGCTGCATCCCGACCTCAGGCTCAGCGGCTACAGCTTTCACTGGATTAAACTCCTGCCTGATGGTTTCTTTGTAAAAACTCTCGGCTTTTCCGACCGGGACCGTCCGAGGGTCCTGAGTTCCCACCACCAGGCCTTCAAGAAACTGGGCCGGGGCTTCAGGATAATCGCCACCTCCCCCGACGGAAAAATCGCCGAAGCCATCCACCATACCAGGTATCCC
>JABLWX010000032.1 GCA_013178315.1 Candidatus Aminicenantota bacterium | reverse complement strand
CGTTGTTTCTGGCCCTCATAGTTTTCCTGAACCGTGGACTGGGTACAGTCAGCAGCTACCGTCGCGGTTTTGCCTTTCTTCTCCTGCCAGCTTTGCTGGCCATGGTGGTTCTGACTCTCGGTCGAATTCGTTACCCTGAGCCAAGCCGTTTTGAAATCAAGGAACAAAAAGTCTGGGAAAAGAACTTTGGCCGTCGTTTCTGGCTGTATCTTATCGGAACCTCGTTTTTGGCCGCCGGCTTTGCTGACTTCCCGCTGCTCGGTTTTCATTTCCAGAAAACCGGCCTCTTTGCCGGAGCCACCATCCCGCTACTTTACACCCTGGCCATGGGCATCGATGCCGTGGCCGCCCTCATCTTCGGTCGGCTCTTTGACCGCATTGGCCTTGGGGCCCTGATGATTTCCACCCTGATTTCGGCCTTCTTTGCTCCCCTGGTTTTTCTTTCGGGCCAGAAAACATTGGTCATTGCCGGAATAGTCCTCTGGGGTATCGGGATGGGCGCCCTGGAATCGATCCTGAAAGCGGTGGTGGCCAACATGATCTCACCGGAAAAACGGGCCACCGCTTACGGAATTTTTAACGCCATTTTCGGAGCGGCCTGGTTTGCCGGAAGCGCCCTGATGGGATTTCTCTACAGCCGGCAGCTGGGAGCCATGGTCCTGTTCTCGGTGCTGGCTCAAGTGACCGCCGCGTTTTTATTCTTCCGCCTATCCAGGATGTCAACCCGACCTGGACCGAGCCCGACCTGAGCCGGACAGGCCCTTAGAATCCCCGGGCATATCTCGTCCAGAACTGTTCATAAAGTTCACGGTATTTCTGCATGGCCGCTCTGGCAAAATCACCGGTGTACTGGGTCAGGTATTGATTCACGGTCAGCAGTTCTTTGTCGGGTGTCTTGCTGTTCATGATTTCCAGCACTTTCTTTTCAACCAGGGGTAATTCAGCCATGGCTTTTTCTTCAAAGGCCCGGACTGTATCTTCCATGACCTGGCGGTTGTCACCCCAGCGCAGTATGGCCAGCCGGTTGGCCCGGCGGAACATCCAGGCCGCTGAGTCTTCCCGGTACCGGTGCTGGGCACAGACTTCAAAACCCGGGGGAAGCTCGGTTACCCCGGCAAAGATTGGTATCCTGGCACTCAGGGCCGGATTGTCAAAGGCAAACCAGCAGACCGCCCCAACTGCCGGCGGCAGCCAGCTTCTAAGCTGGATGACCGTGGCATAAGCACAGGCATTGATGGCAATGGTGCGCTGCGGGGAAATCGTGCCCGGTTTAAGGGTGTTGATAAGAGTAATCCAGTCTCGTGACATCCAGTTGCTGACCACCGGGCTTTTGCTCAGCTCCTCCGAATTCCTCCTTTTGACCATCAGGTTCCGGCTCATATCATATTCGGTTCCTTCATAGGTTTCCCGGTACAGGCGCAGGATGTCGCGAACCGATACCTTCTTTTCGGGTTTTATGGAAAAGGGTAGCTCCTCGGCGTTCAGGTCAAGCTTCAGTGACGGGGCCAGCTGGCTGAAAACAAAATATTCCCTGATGGCAAAAGCTTTGGGCCCACCATAGGCTTTCCAGAACTTGAAGGGTTCGCCTTTCTTGGGGTCCCACCAGCCCATTTCCTCGGCCACCCTGAATACATTGTCGGAAGCCATATAATTATTAGGGTCCTTTAAGTTCAACTGGCCTATGCGGGGAATGTTGGCCGAAATACCAACCTGGTCATCAGGGATCCTGACCGCGGCCCAGACCGCTCCCTTTTCCAGCGGGCCGGCACCAAAGATTTCAAAATGCCAGACCTCCCGGCTATCAGCTATGGTCAGGCATTCGCCATAGTCTCCGTAGCCATACTGCTTGACCAGTTCCCCAGCCAGCTTGATGGCTTCCCGGGCCGTTTTGCATCTTTCCAGCATCAACCTTTCCAGCTCTTCGATCATGAACATGCCTTCCGGGTTGTACAGTTCCTGTTTCCCGCCGATGGTGGTTTCGCCAATGGCCAGTCCGAATTCGTTCAGGGCCGGGTAGGCCGTATTGAGAAAGGCAAAAGTTTCTGGAACCTCAGGCACCTCGCCTTTGAGTATTACTCCTTTCATATCCTGAGGAGTCTCGGTGTGCATCCGACCCTCGTACACCTTGTTCATCGTCCCCGGCTTATTCTGGCGTCGCGGAACGATGTTTACCCACTGGCGGTAGTTCCCGTCGCAGGTATGACAGGTTATAACCGAGCCATCGGCCGAGGCCAGGCGTCCAACCATGATGCTGGTGCAGCCCCAGCCTTCATCCTGGCCGGGCCAGTCGGCCAGCCCGCTTTGAGTGGCCTGAGCGGACAACCACAGCCAGGCCAGGACCAGCACCAGGCCGGCCGGAAGAAAAATTTTCCTCGCTTTCTTGAAAGCCATCTTTAACTCCTGGAGAACAGATTAAGAATTTCATTATCTTTTTTGCCAGCCAGACTGTCAAACGAATTGTGAGTCTGGCATTTATTATTGACCCGGGGCTGAGTTAAAATGATAAAAAAAGAAATTCCGACTATGAGAATCAGCTTCAGCCAGCCGGTGTTTATTCCCTGGGGAGGCTTTTATGGCCGGCTGCTGAACTCGGACCTGATGATAATCCTGGACAGCACCCTTTTTGCCCGTGGTTTCACTTTCGTCAACCGCAACCGCCTCAAAGCCCCACAGGGTGAAATCTGGGTCACGGTGCCGGTCAGAAAGAAGGGGCTGGGCCGACAGAGAACCCGGGACCTCCGGATATTCCAGCCGGAAAACTGGGCCCGGAAATTCCTGGCCCTGCTAAAACACTATTACGGCCATTCCTTCTATTTTGAGCAAACTATCGGGGAACTGGAAAAAATAATCTCCAGCGCTGGTGAGAATTTTCTGGATCTTACCCAGGGCTGCGCCAGGTTCCTGGCCGACAGTTTTCGGATCAACACCGGCTTCAGTCTTCAGTCTGAGCTAGGGGTCGAGAACAGGGGAACCGACCTTCTGGTCGAGCTGGCCCTGCGGGTCGGGGCCAAGGAGGTCATTCTCCCCTACCTGGCCGACCGTCATCTCAACCTTGATTCTCTGAGCAGGAACGGAATTAAGGTCTTCTTCTTAAAGTACCAGCCGGTGGCCTACCCTCAATTCTGGGGTGATTTCATCGCCAACCTGTCAGCGCTTGACCTCTGGCTGTGCTGTGGCCCGGATGGACTTAAGAACATTGGCAAGAGTTCCAGGGTGACCGTTGCTTGAAATGAGACCTTAGTTTGCTGCCCGCCGTGAATCCCGGCCATGGCTGAATATCAGATACTCCCGGGTCAGCAGATACACCGAGCCCTGAAGACCGAGAAGTGTTTCCACCACATCCTGGATCCTGATTGGCTTCTGGGCATCAAAGTCCAGAAAAAACCATAGCCTCTGGCCAGGAGGATCCGGCTTTACTTGCACCCGGTTCTGGCAAGCCGTGGCCAGCCGTTCCAGGTTTTCTTCTGATAAACGGCCCTCAAGCCCTTCCAGGTCTGAGAGCTCGGGGTCTGACAGGTTCAGGGTATAGACCAGGGCCTTAATATCCTGAAAGAGCGGAGGGCAATCAGCCTGGCATTTTATCAGGCCGATGAACTGGAGCCCCTCGGGTAAACTGGTATTCAACTTCTTAAGAAATTCGGTTTCATCCATGTTTTCCAGCGCCTTGAACTCCATAACCTCGGCCATGGCCGCCATTCCCAGGGGCAGGGCCGGTCCATGGGTCATCAACATCTTGGGATGGTAACCTTGCGAAAAGGCTATTTTCAGGCCGGCCCGCCTGAAAGCTCTTTCCAGATGGTTCAGGAGGTCGTTATGGGATATGAACCGGGCCGGACCCGTTTTACTGTAAAAAGCCCGGTACCTTACCGGTTCCGAGAGCAGCCGGGTCTCGTCTTCAATTTCTGGCCGGAAATCAATTTGTTCTGTTTCCTTGGGCACAGCTTTATAATCAGGCCAATCACAGGCCTGGCAATCGGCACAGGTCCTTTCCAGGCAGGAATCACTGTAAACTCCCTGCCGGCTGGCCTGCAGTTCCCGTTCCAGGTAAGCCTTTTTCAGTCCCACCTCAACAATATCCCAGGGCAGGTCAGCCTCCAGGGGAATGGCTTTAAGATAATCATGGTAATCAACCCCGACCCTTTCAAAAGCCTTCTGCCAGAGCTCAAAGTTGAACTGGTCCAGCCAGCCATCAAAACGGGCTCCAAGGCGGAAGGCTTCGTTCAGGACCGCTCCCAGCCGCCGGTCTCCCCGGGAAAATACGGCTTCCAAGATGGAAGCCTTAACCCGGTGTTCTTTTAGCTCGACTTTTTTCCAGCGGCCGATGTTGCTCTTGATGTATTCCTGTTTCTGCTGTAACAGCTTTTCTTCATCCATGGCCACCCACTGAAACGGAGTGTGCGGCTTGGGTATGAAAGAAGAAACGCTCAGGTTGATGGCCGGGGGGCTGCCCAGAATTTTCCGGCCCTGTTCCACCAGGCGACCGATTAAGTTGATGATGGCCTTTAGGTCATCAGCCGTTTCGGTCGGCAGCCCGATCATAAAATATAACTTCAGAAGCCTCCAGCCGTTCTCAAAAGCATAACGGGCGGCCGTCAGGAGTTCCTCATCCGATATCTTCTTGTTGATAACCCTTCTCAGCCTTTCGCTTCCGGCCTCCGGAACCAGGGTAAAACCGGTCTTCCTGATGCGGACTATATTCTCCACTACCTTTCTGGATAGCCGTCCTGGCCTGAGCGAAGGCAGGGAAACGGCTATTTTTTCTTTTTCCAGGCAGGGCAGCAGTGAGTCCAGGATCTTTTCCAGGAAGGGATAATCCCCCACCGACAGGGCATTCAAAGACAGGTCCTCGTAGCCGGTGGCCTTCAATCCCTGCCAGGCCGTCCGGACAGTCTGGCCTGCCGGTCGAAACCGGTACGGGAAATAAAGGCTGGCCGCCTGGCAGAAACGGCAGTTCTGGGGACAACCACGGGCCACCTCCACCTGAAGCCGGTCAAAAACGCTCTGGATGTTGGGCACAATGAAGCTGTCGGGTGGAATGGCCCTGTCCAGCGGGAAGACTACTCTTTTTTCAATCTTCTCCGGGAACCCCGGTTGCGGGCGGGGCACCAGGAGCGGACTTACAGCCTGTGATTTGGCCTGATAGAAGGCGGGCAGGTAAAGGCCCCTGATTCCGGCCAAGCTCCTGACGAGCTCCTGCCGGTCCTGAGCAGAATCTCTGACTTCCAGGTAGCGGTCGATGATTTCATGGATCAGTTCTTCCCCGTCGCCCAGGGCAAATATGTCTATGAAGTCGGCCAGTGGTTCCGGATTAAGGGCGGCCGGTCCTCCGGCAATTACCAGCGGCTGACCCACATCGCGGTCCTTGGCCAGTATGGGTATACCTCCCAGGTCGAGAATGCCCAGCAGGTTGGTATAATTCAGCTCATAAAGAAGGGAAAAACCGACGATATCAAACTGATAAAGTGGAATCTTATTTTCCAAACTGTACAGTGGTAGTCCAGAACTCCGGAGCTGACTTTCGAAGTCCGGCCAGGGAGCATAGACCCTCTCGGCCAGAACATCCGGTCGCCGGTTAAGCTGGTCATACAATATTCTCTGTCCCAGGTAAGACAGGCCAATTTCATAGACCTCGGGAAAGGCCAGGGCCACCAGGACCTTAACTTTGTTTGGATCCTTTTTAATCTGATTCCATTCTCCTCCGGTATAGCGGCCGGGTTTCTGCACCCGGCGCAGGGCGAGTTCCAGCCTTTGCCGGTCAACAGGCTTCAGGTTTCTGGGGCCATGCTTTTTTAGTTTTACTTCAGACATACCTGAACCGCCGCATCCTGACATTTATCACCAGGCTGGCCGCCAGAAAGTTGGCCAGAAGCGAAGAGCCCCCATAACTAAGAAACGGGATCGGAATGCCGGTAATTGGGAACAAACCCACCAGCATCATGACATTTATCAGGAACTGGCAGGCAATCATCATGGTCACCAGGAAAGCCAGGTAGACTCCTGCCCGGTCGGCCGAAACCCAGACCGTGGAAAAAAACCGATAAATAAGCAGGAAATAGATACCAAAAACACCCAGCAGTCCCAGAAATCCCAGTTCCTCGGCAATCACGGCCATGATGAAATCAGTATGCCTGGCCGGCAGGAACCTTAGCTGGCTCTGCGTTCCCTTGTGATAGCCTTTCCCGATAAGGCCACCGGAACCGATGGCGATCTTCGACTGCCGGAGCTGATAGCCGGATCCCCGGGGGTCCTGGTTGGGCGTGAGCAGTGTTTCAATTCTCTTTTTCTGGTAATCTTTCAGGGCATAGTTCCAGCCGACAAACCCGGTCACCAGAACCACCGCCAAAATGATTATTAAATATTTTCTCCGCATTCCTGTTAGTATATATACCCCGACCAATATCGGCAGATAGGTCAGGGCTGTTCCCAGGTCAGGCTGGAGCGCGGTCAGGGTCGCCGGCAGGCCGACCACCAGCGAACTGACCACAAAACCCTTGAACGACAGGTGGTCTTCCCTGTATTCAGAAAACAGCCTGGCCAGGACCAGGATGACCGCAATCTTGGTCACCTCAGACGGCTGGGCCTGGAAAGGTCCCAGGACAATCCAGCTCCTGGTATTGGCCACCAGCTTACCGAAGAACAGCAGTCCCAAGAGGATGACATTCATGAGTATATACAGGGGGACCGAGATGGAGATCAGGAACTTATAATCTATCATGATGGCCACCAGCAGGGCCAGGAGGCTGACCAGAAGCCAGATAATCTGGCGCCAGACAAACTGCGAGGCCTGAAAATAGATGGCGCTGTAGACAAAAACAATCCCCACGGTGGAGACCACCACCATCAGCAGAATTGTGACGGAGTCAATCTCCCTGAAGATTCGTCTGTCTAACATATTTCTCCCGGTAAGCCTTGAATATCTGACCGGCGATGGGGGCGGCAGTCTGACCGCCCATCCCGCCAAATTCCACCAGCACCGTGACCACAATTTCCGGGTTCTGGCGGGGTGCAAACCCGGTAAACCAGGAATGGGTCTTTTTAACTTCCACTCCTCTCTGGACCAGGCGTTCGGCCGTTTCCCGGCTGATGAGCTGGGTGGTGCCGGTCTTACCACAGACCTCAAAACCAGGCTGATAGGCTCCCTGGCCGGTGCCCTGGTTGTTAACCGAGCGCCACATTCCTTCTATTACTTTTTCTATGATGGCTTCGGGCAGGTTTATTCTCTCCCGGCTGGCATCATTTCCAGTGCCCCTGAACAGGTGAGGTCTAACCTTAAAGCCACGCGTAGCCACGACCGAAGTCAGGCAGGCTAATTGTAACGGAGTGACCAGCAACGGGCCCTGGCCGATGGCCACAGAAATCGTTTCTCCCGGATACCAGGCCTGACGCAGGAACCTTCTTTTCCAGTCCGTGCTCGGCACCAGTCCCTCTTTCTCCCCGGGCAGGTCAACTCCCGTCTTCTGGCCCAGGCCCATCAGGCGGGCATAGTCCGCAATGGTATCGATTGATAACCGGCGGCCGAGCTGATAAAAATAAATATTGCAGGAATTTCTTATGGCCTCGGGCAGGTTCAGGTTTCCATGGCCCGGCCGGAACCAGCAATTAAACTCTTTATTGTAAAGCTCAATGGCCCCGCTGCAATAAAAGGTTGAACTTTCGGTGATTATTCCTTCATTAAGGGCAGCCAGGGCCATAACAACCTTGAAGGTGGAGCCGGGAGAATACAGGCCGCGAATGACCCGGTTTTCCAGCGGTTTACCGGGATCGTTGACCAGGGCCAACCATTCGTCGGCCGAGAACCGGCTGATGAACCGGTTGGGGTCGTACGAAGGTGAACTGGCCCAGGCCAGGCATTCCCCGCTCCTGGGGTCCAGGACCACTATGGCCCCTTCTCTCCCCTGCAGCAGTTCTTCGGCTTTTCTCTGCAGGTCAAAATCTATGGACAGCTCGAGATTGCGGCCGGGCTGGGGCTCGGTCCGGCTGATCTCGGCCCGGGGCCGGCCCAGGCTATCGACCATTTCCAGAATTTTCCCTTCCCGCCCGGTCAGGATATCGTTGTACTGCTTTTCCAGGCCAGCCTTGCCCACCATCTCGCCGCCCCGCCAGCGCTTTTCGGGCTGGGTCCTGATTTCGTCCACCGAGACCTCCTGGAGGTACCCCAGCAGATGCGCTCCGGTCAGACCGAAGGGGTAGTATCTCCTTGGTTCCACCTCCAGCTTAATTTCTGGGAATTCATCCTTCCGGGCTTCGATGAGCGAAACGTCCTCCAGCTTCAGGTTATCCATGATGATGATCGGTTCATAGGCTGGTAGGAACCGGTAGCGGTCGATTCTTTTCTTCAGTTCTTCCCGGTTGAGGTGCAGCAGCAGGGCCAGGCTGTCAATCGTCTTTTCATAATCGATGACCGCTTCCCGCACCAGGGAAACTTTGAAGCTGGGGATGTTATCAGCCAGAATCACCTTCTGCCTGTCCAGGATCAGCCCCCGGGGTGCGGAGAGCGGCAGCTCCCGCAGACGGTTGGCCTCGGCCATTCTCCAGTATTTTTGATGGTCAAGAACCTGGATTTTCCAGTAGAAAACCAGCACCAGGATTATCAGCCCCGCCAGAACGTAGAGGGTTATCTTCGACCTCTTGATGATTGTGGTTAAGTCCTCATAGATTCTGGCCATGGCTCTTCATCAAACAGTCGGGTTAACCTTCCTGACCAATTTTATCAGAACGGCCGCCAGCAGGGCCGTGGCCAGCGGCTGGAGATAGAGAAGCGGCTGGCTGTAAAGCAGACTCTTCCTGAAAATCAGGAAATAGAAGAAGGCCCAGATTATCAGCTGTCCCAGGCTCAAAATGAATACGAAGACCGTTCTCTTGTAAAAAGTATGAACGTCGAGCTTGCGGCTCAACCAGCCGGCCAGAAATCCCGAGATGGTCAGACTCAGACCGGCCAGCCCGAACACTCCGTAAGACAGCGCATCCTGGGCCAGCCCGGCACAGCTGCCCATTATCGCTCCGTCCAGCTCTCCGTAGACAATGGCCGTAACCATTACCAGGATCGAAAAGGTATTAAACAGCAGGACCAGGGATGGCTCCAGCCAGCCCAGAAGAGCATAAAGGGCCACCGCCAGAATCAGGCCGAGCACCAGCACGAATCCTTTTCTGACCATGCCTACCTCAGAATCAGGTCGGTGTTTTTCAGGACGGCCACCATTTCCAGGTCCCTGATATCGAAATAAGGTTTGACGATAATTTTTTTAAATATGCCTTCCCGGGTGGAGATCTGGATGATTCTCCCCACCTTCAAACCCGGGGGAAAAACCCGGTCAAACCCGGAGGTTATGACTTCATCGCCCTCCAGCCCGGCCGGTGAACTGGACATCACGTATTTCACCAGGCATCTGCCCTGGCCATCACCAGAAAGAATACCTGGCATCCGGTCCCCGACTGTAACCACCGCCACCCCGCTATCCTCAGAGGTGATCAGCAACACCCGGGTTTCATGGGCCCCGACCGGCTCGGCCGTCCGCCCGATAAGATTCCCGGCTCGATCGCAGACCGGAAGATTCTTGGCCAGGCCGTCGGCGCTTCCCCGGTTGATTACCAGCGAACGAAAAAAGTTGGAGGTATCGAGGCCGATAACTCTGGCCGGGACCACGGTTTCAGCCACCAGCTTCAGGCTGGCTTCCAGTTCTGCCTGCTTCAGACTCAGCCTCAATTTTTCCTGCAGCAGTTTATTTTCCTGGCGCAGGAAAAAAATTTCCTTTTCCAGCTCCTGGTTTATCTCTTTGACTCTGCTCATGTCTTTGAGATTACTCCAGGCGCCGGCCAGGGCCCGACCGGAACTGACCACCGCCTTCTCCACCGGGGCCACCAGGCTGAATAGGATTTTTTCCAGCAGAGTGGTCTTGCTGCCCAGAGGGACCTGATAAGAAATCAACAGCAGATGGAAGAACACCAGCAGACCGGCGGTCAGGAATTTATTCTTAAAAAGGCGGGTCGGAGACATCAAATCCCGGTGCTGTCCATCACTCCAGCGATATCTTTTTCAGCAGGTCCAGGTCGTCGAGCAAACGCCCGGCCCCCATGACCACCGAGGTCAGAGGGTCTTCGGTTATAAAGACCGGCAACTGCGTTTCTTCCCTGATTCTCTTATCCAGATTTTTCAGCAGGGAACCGCCGCCGGTCAGGATGATACCGCGGTCGATGATATCGGCCGATAGCTCGGGCGGAGTTCTTTCCAGGGCAATCCGGACAGCATTGATGATGGCCGTAACCACTTCCTCGATCGCCTCCCTGATTTCCTGGTCGTCCACCACTATGGTCCTGGGAATGCCCTCCCTCAGGTCGCGTCCCTTGATCTCCATGGTTAGTGATTCATCAAGGGGGTAAGCCGACCCCAGCTGCATCTTGACCTGCTCGGCTGTCTTCTCCCCGATCAGCAGGTTATACTTTTTCTTCAGATACTGGATGATGGCCTCGTCCATTTCGTTGCTGGCAATCCTGATCGAGTGGTTGAAGACCACTCCGTTCAGCGAGATGACGGCAATGTCCGTCGTGCCCCCGCCGATGTCCACGATCATGTTCCCGGTGGGTTCAGAAATCGGCAGGTCAGCCCCCACGGCCGCGGCCATGGGCTGTTCCACTATATAGACTTCCGAAGCCTTGGCCCTCAGGGCCACGTCCTTAACCGCTCTTCTTTCCACCTGGGTGATGCCGGTGGGAATCCCGATGACAATCCTGGGCCGCAGCAGGAAGCCACGGTTATTCATGGCCTGCTTGATAAAATAATCGAGCATTCTTTCGGCAATCTCAAAGTCGGCGATGACTCCATCCCTCATTGGCTTGATGGCCACAACATTATTCGGAGTCTTGCCCAGCATTTCTTTGGCCCGGTTGCCGACAGCTTCAATTTTCCCGTTCTGCTTGTTTACCACCACAATCGATGGCTCCTGGACCACTATTCCCCGGCCTTTTAAATAGACCAGCGTATTGGCCGTTCCCAGGTCCACCGCCAGGTCACAAAATAAACGATCTTTCATCCAGCTCCAGAGGCTCATGGCAGTCCTTTCTTTCCTCGGTCTTTCATATGATTATTTAACATAAAAAACAACCGCTGGCAAATGGTAAATTGCCCTTTAATGTCAAAAATTGTCTTGACTTAACCTTCCGTTTTTTAATATACATTAAGAAAAACCAGGAAAGGAGAGCCAGATGGATTATAAGCCTTACGTTCCAGAGAAGACAGATATGAAAGAATTCACCCTGAGGGCAGTTATCCTCGGTCTTATAATGACCGTCATTCTCGGGGCAGCCAACGCCTATCTCGGGCTGAGGGCTGGCATGACCATAGCCGCCACCTATCCGGCCGCGGTCATAGGTATGGCCCTGCTGAAGATCATGCGCGGCTCAATCCTGGAAGAAAATATAGCCAGGACGGTTGGTTCAATCGGTGAGTCGGTGGCCGCCGGGGCTATCTTCACCATCCCGGCCTTCCTGATAACCGGGGCCTGGCTGAAATTCAACACGGTGGATGCTTACATTAAATCCACGGCCCTGATGTTCGTGGGCGGCCTGCTGGGTATTCTGTTCGTCACCTTCCTCCGAAGGATCATGGTAACCGACCCCGAGCTCCCCTTTCCTGAATCGGTGGCTGCGGCCGAAATCCACAAGGCAGGACAGAAAGGAAGTGCCGGGGCCAAGTTCCTTTTCCAGGCCATGGGAGTCGGAGCCCTGCTGTATGCTTTGGGGGTGGTCCAACTCTTCGCCGCCTCCAAGGAATTCATAATCAAGCTGGGCAAAATCGGTTCCAGCTTTGTCCGGCTGGGGGCCACCAAGGAGGCCGAGACCATCGGCACCGGCGGCCTGGTCAGCGTGTCCGGTCCCGGGATCTTCCCGGCCTATATCGGAGTCGGTTATATCATCGGGCCGCGCCTGGCTTCGCTGAACTTCGCCGGAGGCGTCCTGGCCTGGGGATTGTTTGCCCCGCTTCTGATGTACTTCCTCGGGCCTCACCTGGTAACCCAGTTCTACGGACCGGGGGTGGCCATGAGCGAGGTGGCCTGGCCGGAGCTGGTGACCAACGTCTGGAAATTCATCATCAGGCCGATTGCCGTGGGCGGAATGCTGGTCGGGGCCGGCTACACTCTTTTCCGCATGAGGAAAAACCTGGGAGCTGGCATCAAGCGGTCTATCGGCGACGTCAAGAAAGCCGCCGAGAAAACCGAAATAACCTCCAGGATAGAGAAGGACCTGAACAGCCGTCTGGTTCTTTTCCTGATGGCCGTAACCGTGGTTCTCATGGTTTTTGTTTACAGAATCTTTGCCGGTAGCTATCCCCCGGCCATACTGGCGGCCGTGGTTATGGCACTGGCCGGGTTTTTCTTCGCCGCGGTTTCCGGCAATCTGGTCGGAACCATCGGTTCTTCCAATAACCCCATCTCCGGCCTGACCCTATCGACTCTGATCATCGCCGGGTTGCTGATGGTCCTGATCGGGGCCAGGGGGACCAGCGGAGTGGTGGCCGTGCTCGGCGTGGCCTCGGTGGTTTGCGTCTCCTCGGCCGTGGCCGGAGAAATGCTCCAGGACCTTAAAGTGGGCCATATACTTGGCGGCACTCCCTGGAAAATGCAGGTGGGTGACATCTTTGGCGTCCTGCTGGCCTCATTGCTTCTTTATTTCCCGCTGATGATCCTGCACGGCGCCTTTACCTTTGGCAGTAAAGACCTGCCCGCTCCCCAGGCCGGCTTGATGGCGGCCATATCTCAGGGCATAGTCGGGGGCGAAATGGCCTGGCCGCTGGTCATCGTCGGCATGCTGATGGGCTTTGCCCTGATCCTGGTGCAGGTGCGCTCTCCCATGCTGGTGGCCGTTGGCATGTACCTTCCGCTTGAGACCACCTTTGCCATCTTTATGGGCGGAATGATCAAGGGAATCCTGGACCGGATGATAGCCAGAAGACAGCTTAACCCGGCCCAGAAAGCCCGGGTTGAAAATGTCGGCATCCTCTTGGCCGCCGGGCTGATTGCCGGAGAGGCCCTGACCGGTCTTATCCGGGCTGCCTGGAAGTTCTTTTTCCTGCAGAATGTAATCAGCAGAGACATCCCGGTCATCTTCAAGAACCCGACCTACCTGGGCGGACTGGCCGTGCTGGTCCTGATCGGATTCTATCTAATTGCCGTTCCTCTTAAAAATGCCGGAGCTCCCGACGAGCCACCGCCACCATCGGCCGTCATCTGAAATTGATTTTTCCGACGGCAGTTGTCGGGAAGGCCGGGCTGGTCTAAAATAAAGCTATGGCCCAGCTCGAAATCATAACCATCGGACACCCCACCCTGGCCAGCCGGGCCCTGCCGGTTGAGAATATCAACCAGGAAATCGTGGAACTGGCCAAAAACATGGTGGAAACCATGCATAAGGCGCCCGGGATAGGCCTGGCCGCACCCCAGGTCAATGTCAGCCGCAGGTTGATCACCGTCGACCTGTCAGTTGGAGAGAACCAGAGTGATCTGATAATTATGGTCAACCCCGAAATAATTGAGGCCGAAGGGGAACAGGTCGGAGAAGAGGGTTGCCTTTCGGTACCCGGGATATACGAGAAAGTTGCTCGACCGTCCCGAATTCTGCTTAAGGGATATGATTTAGATGGGCGGGAGATCAGGCTGGAAGCCAGCAACCTCCTGGCCCGGGTGTTCTGTCATGAGATAGATCACCTAGATGGCAAGCTGTTTGTGGACCGCCTGTCCCCGCTGAAAAGGCGTCTGATCCGCAGTCGCCTTAAAAAGGAACTGGACAAGAGCTGATGAGGGTTGTCTTTTTTGGTAGTCCCCCCACCGCCCTTCCGGCCTTGAACGGGCTGTTATCCGCAGGACATGAAATCAAGCTGATAATAACCCAGCCTGATAAACCCGCCGGCCGGGGAAAGAAGCTGACCCCTCCGGCCGTCAAAATTTTTGCCCAGGACCACGGCCTCCCCTATCTTCAACCGGAAAAAATACGACAGGATGAAAAAGCTCTGGAAGCCATCAAAAAAGCAAACCCTGATATTAATATTGTTGTGGCCTACGGTCAGATTATTCCCGCTTCAATAATCTACCTGCCTCCCCTAAAATCTCTCAATATCCATTTTTCTCTGCTGCCAAAATATCGAGGGGCGGCCCCGGTTCAATGGGCCATTCTTAACGGGGAAAGATTTACCGGGGTCACCATCTTTCAGTTAACCGAAAAAATGGACGAGGGCCCTATCCTGTCGCAGGAAGTTGTCCCCATCCTTCCCAGGGAGAATGCCCACGAACTTGAAACCAGAATGTCTCATATCGGGGCCCAGCTCCTGCTAAAGGACCCTGGAAAAAATAGAAAAGATCCAGCTGAAGGAACAGGACCATTCTCTGGCCAGCTATGCCCCGAAACTGGCCAAGGACCAGGGCCGGATAGACTGGCAGGAACCGGCCGTGGCTGTTGACCGCAAGGTCCGGGCCTTTTATGGCTGGCCGGGAGCCTTCACTTACCTTAACGGCCTGCGCCTGGAAATAATTTCCGGCCAGCTCACCCAGGGGCTCATGCCAGCCGCCCGGCCGGGCGAGGTGGTGCAGCTGGACAAATCGGGGATTTATGTCTGCTGCGGCCAGAAAACCTTCTACCTGATAGAAAAGGTAAAACCTGAAGGCAGAAAAGAAATGTCTGCTTATTCTTTTTCGCTCGGGGGAAAGGTACGGGTGGGAACCATCCTGGGTTGACTGTATAGTCTTCCCCCGCCCACCATTTTACAGAGATTCAAAGAATATCTAAGGTTATTCTTCAATTATATAATGAATGGGATTTATCGGTTTTCCATTCAGATGAACTTCGTAGTGCAGATGTGGTCCCAGAGCCTTGCCGGTCTTGCCCACGTAGCCTATGACCTGACCCCGGTTGATTTTCTGTCCGGACCTGACCGCGTACTTGCTTAGATGCCAGTATTCAGTGGAAAAGCCATTTCCGTGGCTTATGGACACATAATTTCCCTTGTACTTATCGAACCCGACCTGGACCACCACCCCATCGGCGGTGGCCACCACCGGGTTATTCAGGTTGGTAGCGATGTCCAGCCCGGCATGAAAAGCGTTCCTCCCGGTAAATGGGTCGATCCGGGGACCGAAAGAGGAAGAAACCCAGCCGACCGTGGGCCAGATGGTGGGGGTGGTAGCCAGCACCGCCGTCTGGCTTTCAAAGAAATTAAGCATGTAATTTAGGTTCTTTTCTACGGCATCGGCCCTCTGCTTAATGGCCTGCAGGGCCCCGGGCTCCACGTGTTTTACCTGGGATGAAGGGCTAACGTCAACCTTCTCCCCGCCGCCCAGGCCCGGTTCCCCCTTCAGGTTTTCAGCGGATTGCAGGCCGGCCAGGACATTGATCTTTCGGGCATATTCTTCGAAATTGCTGATGGTTTCTTTCATCTGGGAGATGGTATTTTCATAGGTGGCTATGGTTTCTTTCTGAACCGCAGTTTCCTTGAGGAGCTCACGGTAGCGGGCCTTGGTCATGGTCATGGAGAAATAGTCCAGCAGAAAGAACACAAACAGGACCAGGAAGGAGATACCGGCCCCGATCATCAACCGGACTGCTTTCTGGGGGATATTTATGGTGCGAAAACTGGTTTTCCAGTTGGGGACGATGACTATCGAAACAAACTTTTTAGGCATTTCTAACCCTTTTCTTTAACATATTGTAACCTTTTCTGTCAACCTCTTAAAAAATTTTGTCAGAAACCTCTCATTCAATTACCCTGAAAATCACGTCATGCTCCCGAACCGGCAGGTCAACCTTAAAGGCCACCTCTTCGCCGGCCCTGGCTTCTTCCACCGGTCTATGCTCAATCTGCATGGACTCGATTTTCTGAAAGAAGTCAGTGCTGTGACCCTTGATATGCACCACGTCGCCAATCTTCAGCCCTCTGCCGGAGATCTTGGCCACTCCGACCTGAATCTTTGAAAAATAATGAGTTATACGGCCTACCTCTACCTCCTCCATTTTTTACCCTCCTCTAAAATTTGTCTAAAAAATATCAAAAAAATTGAATTTTGGCAAACAAATTATTAGCCCCCGCACAGGACCGACCCGCCGTTGACATTCAGGATTTCCCCTGTTATATGGAGGGCCAGGTCCGAAACCAGGAACAGGATGGGGCCGGCGATATCTTCAGGCGGAGGTATCCTTTTAAGAGGTATTGACTGCCTGACCCTCTCCCTGAATTCAGGGTCGGCAAAGACCTCGGTGCACATATCGGTATCAACCCAGCCCGGAGCCACGCAGTTGACCCTTATATTATCGGGTGCCAGTTCCACGGCCAGGGACTTGGTCAGGGCCAGCATGGCACCTTTACTGGCTGCGTAATGGGAATGGAAGGCTTCTCCCCTGACCGCCGCGGTCGAAGCCACGTTGACTATCCAGCCCTGCTTATTTTTCTTCATCCAGGGCACAACGGCGTTGGTGACATAGAAAACCCCGTCCAGATTAACGGCCATGGTTTCCCGCCAGACTTCTTCGGGCATATTACCCATTTCCCCGTAGGTCCAGATGCCGGCGTTATTCACCAAGATATCAAGACGGCCCCAGTGCTCCCCTATCACTCTCACCATCTCTTCTACTTCAAATCGGTTTGAAATTTCGGCCCGGCAGAGCAGTGCCTCCCGGCCTTTTTCCCCTATCAAATCCTTTACCTCTCTGGCGGCCCGTTCGTTTTTCTGGTAATGGATGGCCACATCAGCCCCGGCTTCAGCCAGCAGGAGGGCGGTGGCCCGACCTATTCCCCTCGAACCACCGGTAATTAAGGCTTTTTTCCCGTCAAGTCTGATCATAATTTGGGTCCTTTTCAGATATAGCTCAGACTGAAATCCGGCATCCGGTGAAATTCCAGGTACCGGTAAATCTGTTCCGAGAACGGAATGATCTTTTCGTTCATCACCTGAAAGTATTTTTCAGCCGGCGGCAGCTGTCCTTCTATGGCGGCCACGGCTGCCAGCTCGGCCGAACCCAGGTAGACCCGGGCATTATCCCCCATCCGGTTATCGAAATTCCTGGTCGAGGTGGAAATGACAGTTGTTCCTGGCCTGACCCGGGCCTGGTTGCCCATGCACAGGGAACAACCCGGGATCTCGACTCTGGCTCCCACCTGGGAGAAGGCAGCGAACAGTCCTTCTTTCATCAGCTGGGTGTAATCCATGCGGGTTGGCGGGGTCAACCAGATGCGGGTGGTCGGATAACAGGCTTTTTCAAATATCTTGGCTGCCGCCCTGAAGTGGCCGATGTTGGTCATGCAGGAGCCGATAAAGACTTCATCAATCCTGTCTCCGGCCACTTCGCTCAGCAGTTTAACGTCGTCGGGGTCGTTGGGACAGGCCAGGATGGGTTCTGTAATCTCAGCCAGGTCAATTTCGATGACCGCTGCGTATTCCGCGTTGGCATCCCTTTTCAGAAGCACTGGATTTTTCAGCCAGTCTTCGCAGGCCCTGATCCGCCGCTCCAGGGTACCGGCATCCCGGTAGCCGGCCTCGATCATCTTTTTCATCAGGGCAATATTGCTCTTGATGAATTCTACAACCTGTTCTTCCTTGAGGGCGATAACGGCGGCCGCCGCCGATCTCTCGGCCGAGGCATCGGTCAGTTCATAGGCCTGCTCCACCGTCAGGTTGTCCAGGCCTTCCATTTCCAGTATGCGGCCGTTAAAAACATTTTTCTTGCCCTTTTTAGCCACGGTCAGCAGCCCCTGCTTGATGGCGAAATAAGGGATGGCATTGACCACGTCCCTCAGGGTCAGGCCCGGGTTCAACTTTCCCGAAAACCTGACCAGTACCGACTCGGGCATATCCAGGGGCATGAAGCCCAGGGCCCCGGCAAAGGCCACCAGTCCCGAGCCGGCCGGAAAGCTAATGCCGACCGGAAACCGGGTGTGGGAATCGCCACCGGTGCCCACGGTATCGGGCAGAATCAACCGGTTCAGCCAGGAATGTATGACACCGTCACCCGGTTTAAGGGCCACTCCCTTCCTTTCAACCACAAAGGCGGAAAGGTTGCGGTGCATCCTGACATCGGTTGGCTTGGGATAGGCGGCCGTGTGGCAGAAGGACTGCATGAAAAGTTCTGTCTGAAATTCCAGGCAGGCCAGCTCGGTGAGTTCATCGGCGGTCATCGGACCGGTGGTATCCTGGGAACCTACCGTGGTCATCCTGGGCTCACAGGAAGTCCCGGGAAGAACCCCGG
Organism: Candidatus Aminicenantota bacterium; assembly: GCA_013178315.1. Classification (GTDB taxonomy): domain Bacteria; phylum Acidobacteriota; class Aminicenantia; order Aminicenantales; family Saccharicenantaceae; genus Saccharicenans. The sequence continues at coordinate 36,460 of JABLWX010000032.1, read as the reverse complement.
GAAGCCCGCAGGCCCGGCCGACTATTTTCTGGGCCTGGGTATAGCCCTGCCCGGGTTTTGGCACCGGGTTCTGGACCTGAACGAAAAAGTCAGCCTCGGGCCAGCCCAGGTCCTTCCTGGCCTTGGCCGTCAGCTGCCGGCCGATGATCAGGTTCAGGCGACCTCCGGCCCGGAATTCATCCTTAATGGTTACTGGCTTCCAGTCAAACCGGGCCAGCAACTCACCACTTTGACTTACTATAGCCCCTTCCCTGGTTTTAATCCTGATTATGTCGCCAGTTTTAAGGCGGCTGACATCGGCCTGGATGGGCAGCCCGCCCGAATCTTCGGTGGTGTTGAAGAATATCGGGGCAATCAGGCCGCCGATGACCAGGCCACCCCGTCTCTTGTTGGGAACGAAGGGAATGTCGTCGCCGATATGCCACATGAGAGAATTACAGGCCGACTTTCGGGAGGAACCGGTACCAACCACATCGCCCACAAAAGCCACCTTATAACCTTCCTCTATGAATTTCTTGATTATTTCCAGCCCGCCCGGAAAGCGGGTCTCACCCATGCTCAGGGCATGAAGCGGAATATCCGGGCGACTCCAGGCATACTTGGCCGGCGAAAAATCGTCGGTGTTTATTTCCCCGTCTACCTTATAAACTTTAAGCTCTATTTCTTCTGGCAGGTCCGGTCTGGATAGGAACCACTCTCCCCTGGCCCAGGACTCCAGGACTTCGCGAGCATATTTATTGGTTCTGGAGAGATTCAGGACCTTTTCATAGGCGCCATAAACCAGAATGATATTCTTAAGGGCTGCCGCAGCCGCCGCTGCCAGCTCCGGCTTTTCCAGCATGGACACCAGCGGTTCCACGTTGTAGCCCCCGATCATCGTGCCCAGCAGGAAAATCGCTTTTTCCGGGCTGACCAGGGGGGATTTTTTCTGTCCCGCAGCCACCCGGGATAGCCAGTCGGCCTTGACTTTGGCTGCCGGGTCAACACCGGGGGAAATCCTCTGTTCCAGCAGGTGTAACAGTTCCTGTTCTTTTCCGGCCGGTGGATTTTCCAGGAGCTGGCAGAGTTCCTTGGCTTCATCAGCCGTCAGCGGTAGGGGTGGGATGCCCTGCTTTTCTCTATCCAAGGCTTTTTGATAATAGCTTTCCAGCATGGCTAAAACTCCTTATAAGTTTCGATCGGTCGAAGTGAAAATTACAGGCTAATATCTTAAAAAGAATCGGTTTTTTTGTCAAAAGAAATAGTCCCCGGGGTCCAAAAAAAATTGGTTGATTTTGACTTTTGAAAATAATAGAATGAAACCTTAATAATTTCTCTTAAAACCAAATCAGGAGGCAAAATGATCAACCGGACTGCTATCGAGAAGGCCAAAGAACATTTTGGCAAGCTTCTGGAGATCCAGATGGAACGCATGGAAAAAATCAAAGCCGCTCCAGACTGGATCGATTACAGGCAGATCTCACCCATCAAGATTGGAATTCTGCCTGGCGACGGCATCGGACCTTTCATCGCCACCGAGGCCGAAAGAGTTCTGCGTTATATGCTTGAGGATGAGCTCAAGAAGGGCAAGATCCAGATTGCCACTATAGAGGGCCTGACCATCGAAAACCGGGCTGCCCATAAAAAGGCCATACCGGATGATGTCCTGGCTGAAATCAAGAAGTACCATGTCACCCTGAAAGGCCCCACCACCACTCCCAGGAAAGGCGACCCCTGGCCCAATATCGAAAGCTGCAACGTGGCCATGAGAAAAGAGCTTGACCTGTTTGCCAACGTCCGGCCGGTGCGCGTTCCCAAACAGGGCATAGACTGGATCTTCTTCAGGGAAAATACCGAAGACCTGTATGCCCTCGGCCCGTACGGCATCGAGGTCGATGAAGATATCGCCATCGATTTCAAGTTGATCAGCACGCCCGGAGCGGAGAGAATCTGCCGCCTGGCCTTTGAACATGCCAGAAAGAACAAGAGAACCAAGGTGACCTGCGTGACCAAGGCCAACGTGGTTAAGACTACCGACGGTCGTTTCCTGGAAAACTTTTACAAGATCGCCAAAGAATATCCAGAAATCCAGGCCGACGACTGGTACATCGACATCATGACAGCCAAGCTGGTCGATGAGAAACGCCGTCGGGAATTCCAGGTTCTGGTCCTTCCCAACCTTTACGGCGACATTCTGACTGACGAGGCGGCCGAATTCCAGGGAGGCGTGGGCACCGCCGGAAGTGCCAACATCGGCAAGCAGTACGCCATGTTTGAAGCTATCCACGGCTCGGCGCCCAGGATGGTCCAGGAAGGCAGAGCCCAGTATGCCGACCCGGCCAGCATGATCAGGGCCGCGGCCATGCTCATCAACCATATCGGTTACCCGGAAAAGGCCCGGCGGCTGGAAATGGCCCTGGACATCTGCGGCCAGTATGAGAAAAAACTGGTCATCACCGGGCGTCCGACGGGGGCTACCGGCAAGGCCTTTACCGACTACCTGATTGAATGGCTGAACAATCCCAAGCTCGAGGAGACCTGGGAAGGTTACGTTAAAGGATGATTGCCGTCTAGAATACTTGATATCGGGAAACCACAGAACCAAATGATCACAATTTAAGGAGTACAAAATGCGTAAAAAGATAGCTTTAATCGGCGGCGGACAGATCGGCCAGATTCTGGCCATGCTGGCTGCCCAGAAGGAACTGGGAGACATCGTCATACTGGATGTACCCGGCTACGCTAACGTTTGCAAGGGCAAGGCCCTGGACCTGATGGAAATGGCCCCCCATGGAAACTATGACGCCAATATCATCGGGACCTCTGATTACAAGGACATCGAAGGGGCCGACGTGGTCATAGTCACCGCCGGCAAGCCCAGGGAGGCCGGCATGACCAGGGAAGACCTGCTCAACGTCAACATCAAGATCATCACCGAGGTGGCTAACGGGGTCAAGCAGTATGCCCCCAAGGCCTTCTGCATCATCGTCACCAACCCCCTGGACGCTATGGTTTATGTCTTCCACAAGGTCACCGGGTTCCCCAAGCACCAGGTCATCGGCATGGCCGGCACCCTGGACACCGCTCGCTGGAGAGCCTTTATCGCCATGGAACTCGGGGTTTCGGTGGCTGACGTGGCCGGAACCGTTCTCGGAGGCCATGGCCCGGACATGGTCCCCCTGCCCCGCTTAACCACTGTGGGTAGCGTTCCCCTGACCGAAATTGCCACACCCGAACAGATCGAGAAGCTGGTCAACAGAACCCGGGAAGCCGGGACCGAAATCGTCAAGCTGTTCGGCAAGGGCTCGGCCTTCTTCAGCCCGGCCTGGAGTGCCATCGTTATCGCCGAATCCTACCTCAAGGACAAGAGACGTGTTCTCCCCTGCGCTGCCCTGTGCGAAGGTGAATACGGAGTCAATGGTCTGTTCATCGGCGTCCCCTGTCTGATCAGCGCCAAGGGCATGGAAAAGATTTTCGAGATCAAGCTGACCGAAGAAGAAAAGGCCCAGTTCCAGAAGACGATAGCCTCGGTTACCAAGACAGTTTCCGAATGTAAGATCTGAGCCAGCTGATAATTTCTGGCTAATAAGAAAGGGCGGAGCGAAGGGGCTCCGTCCTTTTAATTTTCTCCATCACAATCAATACACCTAAAGATGGATAGCCGCACCATCTCCGGTAATAGCCAAAACAGGTTTCCTGCCCGGCCCGAGGTGGATGGCCCTCTCCCGGAAGATTCCAGTGGAATGTCGGCCTGAAAATTTATAAAATTGGAAATCTGAATATTCTTAGATTTTAAGTCATGCTGATACACGAATTTCAGGCCAAGAATTTTCTTCAGGGACTCGGCTGGAAAATTCCGGCCGCGGCCCTGGCCCAATCGGCAAAAGAAGCCGGGCTATTGGCTCGAGAGCTGGGTTGCCCGGTGATGCTTAAAGCCCAGGTCCTGGCTGGTGGCCGGGGTAAGGCTGGCGGCGTGCTCAAGGCCGCCACCCCGGAAGAAGCCGAAAGGCTGGCCAGCGGGCTACTTGGAAGCAGGCTGATTACGGCTCAGACGGGAAGCCAGGGACTTCCGGTAAACAGGCTTCTGGTGGAAAAGGCCATCAGCCTGAACAAAGAATATTACTGTGGTCTGGCCGTTGACCGGAGAAATGAAACCCTGGTGGCCATAGCCAGTCGACAGGGCGGCCTGAATATCGAAGAACTGTCCGGCTCCAGGCCCGAGCTTATCAAAAAAATTTTCTTCAATCCCGATGAAGGATTGAAACATTTCCAGGCCAGGCAGCTGGCCTATTTCCTGGAACTTCCAGAAAAATTGATCAGGGACTTCGTGGTCCGGCTAAAACGTTTGTCCGAATTTTTCCTCGAAAACGACCTTAAACTCCTGGAGATTAACCCCCTGGCCTGGAGCGAGGATGACCAGTTGCTGGCGGTGGATGCCAGGATGGAGTTCGATGATTGCAGCCTGGCCCGCCATCCGGAACTGGCTGCCCTCCGGGACGAAAGCCAGGAAAACGAGCTGGAGAAAAGGGCCAGAATGTTCGGACTGAATTACCTCAAGATGAATGGAGGCATAGGCTGCCTGGTCAACGGGGCCGGGCTGGCCATGGCCACCATGGACATCATCCAGCATTTCGGCGGGCAACCAGCCAATTTTCTGGACATTGGGGGCGGAGTTACCGAAGAAGCCGTCAGCCAGGCCTTTGAGCTCTTGCTTTCTGATAGCCAGGTGATCGCCGCCCTGATAAACATCTTCGGGGGCATAGTGCGCTGCGATTTGGTGGCCAGGGGTGTGCTGGCCGCGGCCAGCCGGATTTCCCTCAATCGTCCGGTGGTGGTCAGGCTGGAAGGAACCAATGTGGCCGAAGGCCGCAGAATCCTTGAAGAATCGGGCCTGCCTTTCATCTTCGCCGCCGACTTTGAACAGGCAGCCAGGCTGGCCGTGGAATTAAGCGGGCAACCAAGATGAGCATTCTGATCGACGCCAGTTCAAGGGTCCTGGTGCAGGGACTGACCGGCAAGGAAGCCACCTTCCATGCTCAAAGAATGCTGGAATACGGGACCAGGCTGGTGGCTGGCGTAACCCCGGGGAAAGGAGGCCAGGTTCACCTGGGCCTTCCAGTCTTTAACACGGTGGAAGAGGCCGTCCGGGCCGAGGAGCCGGAAGTTTCAATAATTTTTGTCCCTCCCCTGGCCGGGGCAGAAGCCATCATGGAAGCAGCCGCCGCCGGAATAAAGCTCATAGTCTGTATTACCGAGGGTATTCCGCTTCTGGATATGCTCCGGGCCAAGAGCTGGACCAAAAGATATGGGGCCAACCTTATCGGACCAAATACCCCCGGCCTGATTTCTCCGGGCAAGAGCAAGGTCGGGATAATGCCCGGCCATATACACCGGCCGGGTTCGGTGGGTATCATTTCCCGCTCCGGAACCCTGACCTATGAAGCCGTCAACCAGTTGACGACCATAGGTCTAGGCCAGAGCACGGCTGTCGGCATCGGTGGCGACCCGGTGGTCGGACTGAAATTCGTAGAACTGCTGGAGATGTTCAGGACGGATGAACAGACCGGCGCGGTGGTGTTGATAGGTGAAATTGGCGGTCAGGCCGAGGAAGAAGCCGCCGATTACCTTAGAGCTTCAGACTATCCCAAGCCGGTGCTGGCCTACGTGGCTGGAAGGACTGCTCCGCCGGGCAAGCGGCTGGGTCATGCCGGCGCCATCATAGAAGGCCGGCAGGGTTCGGCCGGAGACAAGATCGACCGCCTGCGAGAGGCTGGAGTTAAAATAATTGATAACCCGGCCCGAATCGGACTTATGACCGCAGAAGTTCTGTCGGCCCGGTGATAACACTGCCTTTTCTCGGAGATTTTGAGGCAAAACAGCAAAATAAATCCTGAGCCTGAAATACAGGCTGCACCAGAACACAGGACTTATCGTGTTCTGGAAAACCTGATTGTCCAGCTGGCCTGACCACCTGTCCCTGCTTGTAGAGTGATCATGAGCAGTGAGCCCTGTCTTCTGCTGCTTTCCAGACTGGCTCCATCAATTGTCGTTTCATCCAGGTTCCACCCGGGAGGAATGTGGATATAGAGCTCATAAGGGTCTCCGGCAGTTAACTGACATTTACCGGAGAATTCATCACCCTCCCACCTTAAATCCAGGAGGTCCGGGCCGCCACCGGTCAGATGCCGGCTGGTGGCCAGGAGCTGGGGGTGAGCCACCCTCTCCCGGATAATGAAACATTGAGAGCGGTAAACCGGGTCGAGGGGGCCAGGCTCAAATCCCCCGTTAAAGCTGCCGACCACCTGCCTGGACCAGAATTCAAAAACAAAGTATTCTTTCTGGTCGTCCAGCCCCAGTTCGGTAAACCTTACTTTCTTTTCACTCTCTCCGGTCCGACCCAGCACCAGCCAGTTTTCAAAGGGACGAACGATTTCCAGCGACCAGAGGTCGCAGGCCGGTTTCAGCCCGGCGTCAAAAGGCCTGGGCCCGGAACCGCTGACTTCCTCACCCACCCGGTCGAGCAAACTGGACCGTGAAGGGTCAACGTCAAAAATCTGGCCGGGCACCGTCCAGAGAACCGGGGCCGCTCTCCGGGCCGGCTCAACGGCCGGGCTGTGATAGACCGCCGGCTTGTCCGTGAGGAGCAGAATAGAGCCCGTAAGAGAGGTCACCAGAAGTGAGCGGTACCTCTCCTCATCAAGCTGAATATGGTCAGGGTCATTTCTCCAGACCACGTTATTCCAGGAATTGAACTGGGCCAGCCCGGCGTAGGAAAAGCCGTCGGTGCCTATCCGGCAGCCGTCCAGGAGACCCACCAGCTCCGGCCTGATCCCCCAGCAACCAAGAAGGTAAGATTCGGGTCCGATCTCTTCCCGGATGACTTCGACATACCTTCTAAAGGCCTTTTCCCGGTCTACTTTTTTCCGGCTGAAGTGGCCGCTATGGGCATTGTAACCCTCGTAGCGCAGGTGACGCAGGGCATCCACCTTGAAATATTCCCAGCCCTGTTTTCTGAGAGTCCGGTAAACCGGACGTACGATTTCATCCAGGGCTTTTTCAACCGAGCCATCGAGGCTGTATTCAACCCAGTTGCCCCGGCCTGGTCGACCGGAATCGTCCTGGACAAACCAATCCGGATGAGCCCGGACAAATTCAGCCTGTTTGAAAGCCACATTGGTCCACAGGCCGGGGACCAGGCCTTTTCCCTTGAGGTAAGAAGCCAGGAAAGAAAGCCCGCGCGGAAACTTGTCATTGGCCTGAAGCCAGAGTTCCGGCAGTCCTTCCCCTCGCTGATAACCGTCATCAATCTGCAAGAGGTTATAACCAAAAGGCATGAGCTTTTCGGCCATGGTCTCAGCCGTTTCCACTATGTCCGCTTCAGTCACCCGGTCATAGAAGGCAAACCAGGAAATCCACCCGGCCACTGAATCCTGCTTCGGGCGGTAAGTCCAGGGCTCATAATATTTCAGGCCGCGATGAAGGCGGTAATAAGCCGGCCTGAACCTGAGTATAATCTCATTGCCAGAAGCTTCCATGGCATAGACTCGACTGTCAGATGTCTCCTCGGCCGGTGAAACTTGAACCCGAGGCCCAGAATCAACCGAAAGCACCCAGTCAGACCTGCGGTCATAGACCGCCCGGTTCAGGCGACTGCGGCTCAGTCCGGATACGTGTCTGACCACAACCGCCCCCGAATCGCTCCGGTCAGCTTGGCAGGGAAAAGACTCGGCTGAGGCCTTAATCTGGCCAGCCAGCTTTAACTTGCTTCCCCGGGCCGCGGTCAGGGCTACCACTCCGGTCAGGGCCTTTTCCTCCTGGAAAATATTCCTGGTAACTGAAAAAGTCCCGTTCTCGGTTATGACCTTTCCGGTGAATACCGGCTCTCCCCTGTATTCGATTATGATTTCCTGTCCTTTGACCTTGATTTCCGGGGGGACATTGTAAGCATCGGTCGGATGGGAAACCCGACCGCAGGCAGAAAGCAACCAGCAAACGGCCAGAAGCAACAGGAACGGCCTGATTCGGGTACGGCCAAAAGCATATTGGTAAAAGTTGCTGGTGAAGGTCTTAAGGACTACAGTCAGTATTTTCATCGGAGGTTTCCTTTTTTCGTTAGTTTATCTTGACTGGCGGCCGGGAAGAAAACCTGCCGGCTGGTTTTTCCCGCCAATAATAAAACATATTTTTTAGCAGTGTCAATTCTGGCCGGCTGTCCAATCGGGATTGATGATGATGCCCATCAGGCTTTGGAACCGCCCGGCCAAGAAACGCAGTGCTCAAATGATGAGGACCGGGGCAGTGAATTGATATGTAATTTTACCGGGGCCTGTGGTATAAAGAAGAAGCCAGAGAAAGAATAATTAAAGGAGGGCCCTGTGAGAGATTTACGATCAAAGAAAATAATCTTAAAGGGTTCAGTCAAGTTGGTTGCCGCGGTCATGGCCTTTATATTGTGTTTGACCATGACCACAGGCCCGACCTTCGCCCAGCAACCCGGCTCCCCACCGCCTCTGACCATAGAAAGAATCAAGGACAATGTATACATCATCAAGGGTGGTTCGGGAGCCAATTGTTTCTTGATAGCCGGGAAGAAAGCCAACCTGCTGGTTGATGCCAAGATGACGCCCGAGTCCTTTAAGGAAATGCTGGCCGAAATACAGAAAATCTCAGCCCGGCCGCTGGGAATGATTATTCTGACCCATAGCGATGGAGACCACGTTAACGGCCTGAGGGGACTCCGGGAAAAAGTTAAGATTTTATCTCACCGTAAGACCTACGAAGAAATGTTGCCGGCGGTGGAACAGACCCCGGAACTCAAGGACATCCTGCCAACCGAAACCTACGAGGGAAAGAAGCTGATTGATTTTGAGGGCACCAGGCCGGAACTCAGGAACTTCGGGCCGGCTCACACCAGCGGTGATACCATCATCTTCATCCCGGGGAGCCGGGTGGCCATCACCGGCGACCTGATGTTCTACGGCCGGGACCCGCTGATTCACAAGCACAAGAATGGAACCTTTTACGGTTACCTGAATACCCTGCAGGCCATGCTCGACTACCGGCCAGAAATTGAAATCTTCCTGTCCGGTCATGCTGAACCCGCGGGGCGCCCGGAAGTGGCCGGCCTGATCGCCAGCCTGAAAGACAAAGAAGCTAAAATCCGGGAAATGATCGAACAGGGCAAGACGCTGGATGACATCAAGGCAGCCTTTGGAGTGCAGCCGCCACCATCCGGTTCGCAGGTCAGGCGCCCCTCCCTGGTGGAAATTATTTTCCAGGAAATCAAGGAAAAAAAATAGGCCTTATATAAAATCGCCGGCTCGGGACCTGACCAGGATGATCCCTTCCAGGTTCCGCCATACAGCCGGCCTCGGTCTGGAGAAATAACATGAAGAAATTTAAACTACCCGGATTGAAAAATAACTGGCTTGCTCTCTTATTTCTGATATTTTTGATGTGTTTTTCACTGCCCGGCTGTAATTCCGGCCAGCAACCATCATTTTCCATCAAACGCGAAACCATAACCACCTATCCTTTTTATGACCCGGACCCCGTTCCGGTCTTTGCCCGGTCCTCCCTCTGGGGTTCCGGCTCCAGGATTTATCCCTACTATGTTTTCAACGGGTTCAGCCAGGAATCCCGGCCGCAGGACTGGACGGTGATCAGGCTCAAGAACAGATACCTGGAGGTCTCCATTTTACCGGAAGTAGGCGGCAAGGTCTGGGGAGCCCGCGACCTGAAAACAGGAAAGGATTTCCTCTACACCAACCGGGTTCTTAAATTCAGGGAAATCGCCCTGCGCGGTCCCTGGACCTCGGGCGGCATAGAATTCAACTTCGGAGTCATCGGGCACGCCCCCTCCACCGCCACTCCAGTCGACTATTACCTCGCAAAAAAGGATGATGGCAGCCTGACCTGCACCGTCGGCAACTATGACTGGCCCTCACGAACCCGCTGGCAGGTCACGGTAACCCTCCATCCCGACCGCGCCTATTTCGAGACGGCTGTCCGCTGGACCAACCCGGGCCCCATACGCCAGTCTTACTATGCCTGGATGTGTGCGGCCGTTCCGGCCACTTCTGACCTGAAATACATATTCCCGGGAAGATACCAGATAGGTCATGATTATTCGAGTCCCCTTGAACCCTGGCCAATAGATGCCCAGGGCCGTGACCTGTCCTTGTATCGGAACAACGATTTCGGTAGCTCCAAGAGTTACTTCGTGGTCGGAACCTACGACCATTTTTACGGTGGCTATTACCAGTCCTCCGATTTTGGCTTTGGCCACCAGGCCTTTTATTCAGACATGCCGGGCAAGAAGATCTGGATCTGGGACCTGAGCCGGGCCGGGGAAATCTGGGTTGACCTGCTGACCGACTCCGACGGCCAGTACACCGAACCCCAGGCCGGAAGACTTCTGAATCAGTCCGACCATGGAACTTTTTTCCCGGCCGTGTCCGATTCCTGGAAGGAAATCTGGTTTCCCTATAGTGGTATTGGCCTCCTGGCCGGGGCCACCCCGGCTGCTGCCCTCAGCCTGAATCCTGGAGAAGGCCGGCTGGAGCTTGGCCTTTATGCCCTGGAAGAAATAAGAGACACGCTGGTGGTGAAAGAAGAAGGTCGGGAAATATTCCGCGGCCAAATAAACCTCAGGCCGGCACAAAACATGGTAATCGGGTTAAAGGATGTTTCTTCTCCTGATAACCTGGTCATCTCCCTCGGACGAAAAATCATCCATCCGACCTCCAAGGACAGCGAACTGAGTCGCCCGCTTAAGTTTCACCATCCTTCGGGAGATTCGCCCCAGGCCCTCTTCCTGGCCGCCCAGAACCTGGAAAACGAGAGGAACTACACCGCGGCCCTGGAAAAATACCTGGAAGTCATAAGAAAAGAGCCAGAGCACCTGCCGGCCCTGAACCGCCTGGCCGAGCTCTATCTTCGCCGGGGGGAATACCAGACAGCCCAAGACTATGCCCGGCGCGGACTGGAAATTTCCATGTACGACCCTGAAGCCAATTACGTTTATGGACTGATTGCCCGCAAGCTCAACCGCTGGAGCGACGCCAGGGAAACTCTGGGCTGGGCAGCCAGGTCTCCGGCCCTGGCCGGGCCGGCCTATCTTCAACTGGCAGAAATGGCCCTGGCCGAAAAGGATTACTCCGGCGCCGAAGACCTTGCCCGCCGGGCTTCTGACCGTGACGGCCAAAATCCCCTGCCCTACGAGCTCCTGGCCTCGGTCCTGCGCCTCCAGGGCAAAGAAAAAGAAGCCAGGCAGAATATCCGCCAGCTCCTGGAACTGGAACCCCTGAATCACCTGGCCAGGTATGAGTTATACCTGCTTAAACGTGACTCCAGAAGGCTCCATGATTTTCAAAATATGATTCGCAACGAATTCCCGGCAGAAACTTACCTGGAACTGGCCCTTTATTACTGGAGAACCGGCCAGCCAGAGCAGGCGGCTGAACTTCTCTCTCTCGCCCCCGAGAACCCGGAGGTCCTGGCCTGGCAGTCCTTTGTGCATAGAGACCGCGACCGGGAAAAGAGTCTTGTTTTTCTGGACCGAGCGGCCAAGGCCTCTCCCTGGCTGGTCTTTCCTTTTCGAGAAGAATCAATCCCGGTGTTTGAATGGGCGGCCAGCAGAAGACCGGATTGCTGGAAATTCCGTTATTACCTTGGCCTGATCTACTGGCATAAAGGCCGGTGGTCAGAAGCCAGGAAGATGTTTGCCAGCCTGGATGAAGCCGATTATTATCCTGTGTTCATAGCCAGGGCTTACCTGAATCCTGAAGACTCGGAAGCAGCCTATCTCGACCTGCAAAAAGCCAGGGAACTGGCTCCCGAAGCCTGGCGAACCTGGCATCACCTTATAAGCCACGAGTTAGCCCGGGGCCATAACCAAGCCGCTCTGGAACACTCCCTTCAGGCTTCAGAGAAATTTCCGGACAATATCTACATTCAGTCCGATACTGTAAAAGCTCTTCTGGCCGGCGCTCGCTATGAACAGGCCTCCGCCCTGCTGGACAGGATGCAGGTCCTGCCCTACGAGGGGGCCAGCGAAGTTCATTCCCTTTTTGAAAAAACCCATCTCCATCTGGTTCTCGACCTTATGCTGGAAAAGAACTGGGCCGCGGCCCTGTCTGAAATTGCCCGTTCCAGGGAATATCCGGAAATCCTGGGAACCGGGCGTCCTTATGACCCGGACCAGCGAATTCAGGATTTCCTGGAGGCCCTGTGCCTGGAGAAGCTCGGCCGGACCGCTGAAGCCAGAACTAAATACCAGAATATCATCGATTATAGCCAGAAGTTCCCGTCGGGGCCCTACGCTGTTTTCTATGAATTGAGCCTGCCAAGACTCGGCCAGAAGGCCCCTGCTTCTGCCCCCGGGCAGGCAGGCCCGGCAGAGTTCATGGAAAAAATAAAAAGGCTTTTATGATAAAGGCCTGTGTTATAGACTATAACTATAGTTGTCCGATAACAGAAAAGGGAGGCTAGCATGAAAAAAATTCTTCCTCTGGTGCTGGTGCTGTGCCTGATAAGTTTTAATTTCAGGTGCGCCAGCTGGAGCAAGACAGCCAAGGGAGCGACCATCGGCGCGGCCGGCGGAGCGGTGGCCGGGGCGGTGGTGGGTAAGATAGCCGGCAGCACTCTGGCCGGGGCCATAATCGGGGCGGCCGTGGGCGGAGCGGCCGGAGCTTACATCGGACGCCAGATGGACAAACAGGCCGAGGAAATGCGCCGGGACCTGGAAGGGGCCAAGGTGGAAAGAATTGGCGAGGGCATAAAGATTACCTTCGATTCCGGACTGCTATTCGACGTGGATAAATACGACCTGCGCCCGGCCAGCCAGGAGAATCTTAAGAAGCTGGCAGTCATCCTGAACAAGTATCCCGATACCAATATAATAATAGAAGGCCACACCGATTCCACGGGAACCAGGGAATACAACCTGACCCTGTCTGAAAGAAGGGCCAAGGCTGTGGCCACCTACCTGGCCCAGCTCGGGGTCCAGTCATCGCGCTTTTCAGTGACCGGCTACGGTCCTGACCAGCCCATAGCTTCCAACGACACGCCAGAAGGCCGCCAGCAGAATCGGCGGGTGGACCTGGGCATTATCGCCAACGAAAAGCTGAAAAAAATAGCCCAGGAGCAGGCCGGGAAATAAAGGTTTACCAGCCCTTGTAGCCGACCAGGGGCAGGTCGGCGGGAACTTCCACCCGGTAGATGGCAAAATAATCGCCGGCTTCGGGAACAAGTTTAAACCTGAAGTAACGGATCAAACCATAATCAGACTGTGGTTCGAGCAGGCAGGGAATCAGGTTGGCTGCCGGCTGTTCGCAGTCTATATAGAAATCCCCTCGTTTGAATGGCATTTTAAGCAGTTCCGGCTGAATTTCCAGCTTTTCCGGGGCCAGGTAATCGGCGCTGGCCGGAACCACGGCCGTGACCTTATAGCCGGTCACCTCGACCAGGGCAGCCTTTTCCAGCATCTGGACCCGAAGGCCATGCTGGACCAGAACCTCAGCCAGGTCAAGCCTTTCGGCCGGAATGATGTACCCGGCCGGCCGCCTGACGGTCAGCCTGGATTCAACTAAAGGAAACCAGTTTTTCTCCACCCGTTCTACGACTTTAAGTCGAGACGGGCCCTGATAGGGAGAGATATCTTCAGCCAGAAGATAATCTCCGGCTTTCTTATCAACTTTTAGAATGCCCCTTATGTTGGAACTGGTCGCTTCAAAGGTTTTGAGCGTAAGCTGCGGCTGCTTCGGGTCCCGGACATAGGCCATCTTTAGGTGAACCAGGTCGTCGCTGGCCCGCAACCTGGCCCTGGTCAGCAGGCCTGCCCTCAGCTCTCTGACCAGTTTCAGCATCTCGGCCGGACGATCGGCCACGACCTCCAGCAGGGCCCGCAGACCCTGATACTGCCAGCCGGTCCTGGCTTCCAGGGTGGCCAGGTCGTGCCGGGAAGCGCCTTCCTGGATGAAGGCCAGGGTTTCATAAATTCCCAGGCTGTTGCGACCGTCGTTCAGGTCAGTCGTGCTTAACCTGAGCATCATCTCCCTGGCACCCTCCTGGGCTAACCGGGCCCCGGAGGAGGTATCCATACCCAGGACTTCACTGACCAGGTACTCATGAAAAGTTATCCTCTTCTTATCCAGCTTCTTTTCGATCTCTTTAAATATGGTGTTCCTGGAATAATCCTGGAGCGATTGGTGGATGTTGAGGTTGGAAACGCAACCAACCGAAACCCGGTAATAGTCATCACCTTTTTCGTGGACATCCATGGAGATTTCGGGCTGATAAAGACTGAAGACCCGATGGATGGCCTTGGTCGACTCGCCTTCCAGTTTGACATGGTCCCGGTTCAGGTCCAGGCCGGTTTCGTTCTGCCGGATATCAAAATAATTTCCGTAAGGATTGGCCTGGGGAATGACGAGCACGTTGACCTTTTTGAGCAACGGCCTTAAATCTCCCGCCGCCAGGTCGCGCACAAGCCTCAAGGCCGCTTCCTTGGCCGACTGCTCGTTGCCGTGCTGGGAGGCAACGAACAGGAGGGTTGGTTTGTCACGATTCAGGGCAGCCGCTTCGCTAACTCCTTCCTCGGTCAGGATACACAGGAAAAGATCACGGCCGGGGTAATTTTCAACCTCGGCCGTCCTTCCGGCCATCCTGATTTTGAGCACGGGATAGCGGGCCGAGAGCACGGACAGAAACCTGGCCACATCTTCGTACTGGCTATACCTGGTATAACGGGTCTCCTCGGCCGGGGTCTTTACGAGCTCGGCGGCCAGGGAAATTGATGACAGTAGCCAGACCGCCAGAATTAATAAGGTTAATTTTTTCCTAGTAAGCATCCAAACCTCCTTCAATATTTTTGGCCTCGCTTTTTTTAATAAATAAAACTTTCAACCATAAAATTTTTACCAGCCCAGGCTTTCCTTCAGCCCTGGATTGGGTCACCTAATCTTTTTTGTCTTTCAGCAACGACGGGTCCAGCTTCAGATTGAGAGTGAGAACCTCCCCGTTTCTCAGGACCTTAATCTTAACTTCTTCTCCCCAGTTGAAACCGGCCAGAATCATCCGAAAGTCATTGACTTCAGAAGCCTCTTTTCCGGCAAGCGACAGAATCACATCTCCCTTTTCCAGACCTGAAGCCCGGGCCAGGGGTTCGGTTGGACGGCTGGCCACCACCAGGTTGTTCAACCCCTCCACCTTTTTCAGGTTTACGCTTACTGCCGGATAGGCCGGGTAATCCCTGGATTTCACTCCGTAAATAAAGTCAGCCAGCCCCCGGGAAACCTTTAGGTTCTGGCCCTCGGTCACCTGGACTCCGATGACCGTAACCTGGGGCAGGCGGCTCATCAGCCCGGCCCTCAGGTTCAAGCCGAGACCGTAGAGCATGTGGCCCGAACCAGCCAGAACCACAACTCGCCGGCCGGTGGCTTCCGCGGCCCGGACGGCATTCCGCCCCATGGTTTCATCCCAGGCCACCTGGGCCCGGTACAGGGCCTCAAACATGGAATCCAGGTTAGCGCCTTTCATCTGGGGCGGGATTTCTTCTGATTCAAAAATGGTCCGGATCAGCAGGCGGTGCTCCTGGTGGGACAGGTCCAGCGGCGGAATTACCCGCTTTTCTTCTTCGCTCAAGGCCTCATAACCCTGCATCCGGACTTTGGATATCAGGTTCCGGGGAGCATTCAGGGCAAAAATGGGGAGCCTGTGCTCCCGGGCAAAATCAAATACCTTTTTGTAATATTTGAAATTGAAATTCCAGGTTACGTACCAGCTAATTTCTCTCAGGAAGCTAGCCTCGTCCAGCTCACCGGCCACCCAGCGGTCCAGCAGCGGCTGGAGGTCAACCGTGACCTGTTCCAGCCCGATGGCCAGGTTGGGGTCCTGCCGATACAGGGCCTCGATGATCCTGAACTGCATCTCATGCATTTCCAGGTCGTCGTGGGTCTCGCCCACGTGAATCAAGCGGGCCTTTTTCATTTCCTTGAGCATGGCCTCGAAGGATACCGGCTTCCCCTTCCTGGCGGAATAAAGTTGCCCGCTCTCCAGCCTGATAAACCGACCCCGCAACTGCTTCGGCCCGAGAGGCAGGGTCAGTGTTTTGTCTTCAGCCTGGTTCTGGGACCAGAGACCGGTCGCCAGGAACCCGACCAGGAAAAAAAGCGACAGGCCTTTAAGTGCGATTTCCAAGATTAGCCTACCCGTGCTGTTTTTCATGACAGATGACTCCTTTTAGGTTGATATCATCACATAGCAGGACATTATCTTTTTCTCTATCTTGTTTTCCAGGCATTTTCAATCAGCGCCCGGGCCCTCATCTGATATCCGGGAATTCCTGGTAAAGGTTCTGCCTGACAAATTCAGCCAGGGCTTCCTGAAAGGCCGCCACCCTGGCCGCTGATTCCTTTCTGTTCTCCCAGGCCCGGAGCTGAGCCCCGGCTTTTTCCAGGACCTGATTTTCTATTCTGATGATCTTGCTTAGAACCCCCTCCCTGCCGTAAGTCCTCAACCGGTTGACATTCAAGTACTGCGGCATCCGGCCCCTCCGGTCAGGATAAAGATACTGAACCAGCTTTCTGGAAAAGGCATTCAACTGGCAGGTCTCTTTTCCCGGTGCCGAGGCCACCGCTGGGACCTGGCCAGAAGCCGGCCAGACGGGAATGGCGGCGATGGTTATGGGCTGGCCCAGAAGGACCCACATGGTGGCCAGGTCGGAACGCTCCGGGGATGGGGCACCCTCGAAAACCACGGCTGCAGCCGTGCTGTTCCTGTTGATGGTATCGTTGGTATTTATGTAAAGTGGTCGCGATGGGTCATCGGGAAGGAGTCGGCTCAAAGGAAAAGAATGCAGCTTCTCATGATTCAAATCCCTGGCTGCTTCCTGCAGGATAAACCGAACTCCCAGCCGGTCCTCGGCCCTGGCCGCCTCGGCCAGGTGTGACATCCTTTCAAACCTGATAAAGCCACCACCCTGAAGGTAATCGGGAGAAGTATAAGAAAAATTCGTCCTGACGATATAACCGAACGGGGCCACCTTCTTATCGTCGGCATCAAACCGGGTGTAATATTCCGAAGAGGTTTCAAAGAAACAGGCCCGGCCTTCGGCATCTATGACCCCGAAATTGGCTGCCAGGTCCCACTTGCCCTTTTCCTTCTGGAGGAGTTTTTCAAAATCATCAACCGTGGCACATAGGCCCAGGGCCAGTTTCATGAAGGCCCCGTTGCCAGCCCCCTCGTATTTCTTTTCCCTGACCGCCAGGTCATCGGCCTGGGAATTCATGATGGCCAGCCCCCGGTCATTTAAGCCGGCCCAGATTTCCTTTCCGGCTTCATCATCGGAATCGACGAGGCCGATGAAATTGTATTTTTCACCCTTAAAATACATCAGCTTGTTTAAGAGCTGGGGGGTATCGCGGTTCTTCCACATCAGCGGTCGACCGCTGGCCGTGGCCCGGCCCGAGGCCACAATCAGGGTGCAGGCCGAGCTATCAGACTGCAGAGCAAAAAGCAGAAAGACGATAGCTAAAATTGAGATTGAAAAGGATAATCCCTTAAGGTTTCTCATCCTGTCTCCGGAGATATGTTGAGAATTTCATTGGTCTAATTTTACCCCATCTGCCCGCTATTAAAAAGAAGTTCTATTTCTTTCAGTTCCTGGCTGAAAGGAGCCGGGACCAAAAATTTTTCCAGCCTTAAATATTTCCAGCCACAGCGGTCTCAAGAAAAATCTGGCGGCATTATCATAATTTCTGACAACATTTCCGGTGGGTTGCCCACCTTCTCCTCAGCAGAATGTTTTGTTGGCAGGATATGAGGTACCGAGAATACACAGAAGAAATCCGATCACTTAATAATGGCCTCTGCGAAATCGGTCCGGTTGGCAGGCGCGATTAGGAAATGGGGAAAAAATGATAAACCCTATAAAAAGTGCCTTGAACTCGAATAAGAACGACACACCTGGATTAAGGTACCCGGTAATTGCTTGCGGCCAGAGTGAAGAGTCAGAAAGCTTCGGGTTCCAGAAATCCCGGCCGCCTATACTTCTTTCGTTACCGAAAGCTCTATCGAGTTGAGACCAGCTCTATTCTTCTTCGGGCTTGACCCGGCCTTCCTTGATGGCCTCGGCGATTATCTTCTGCTGGATTTGAGCCGGCACCTCTTCGTAATGGGAAAATTCCATGATGAAGGAGCCCCGGCCTCCGGTGATGGAGGTCAGGGTGGGCTCAAAATCAAGCATTTCGGCCATCGGCACCTGGGCCTTCAGGATTCTCATATTTCCCTTCTGCTCCATGCCCTGGACCTTGCCGCGGCGACCGTTGAGAGCACCCATGATATCGCCCATGTAGGCTTCGGGTGTATAGATCTCAACGTTCATCACCGGTTCCAGCAGGGTCGGCCTGGCTTCCTTCATCCCCTTCTTGAAAGCCATGGAGGCGGCAATCTTGAAGGCGATATCGGAGGAGTCCACTTCATGGTAGGAACCGTCGTAGAGTATGACCTTGAAATCGACCACCGGATAGCCGGCCAGGACTCCCTTCTTCCGGGCCTCCTGGATACCCTTCTCGATGGAAGGAATGAAGTTCTTGGGAATGGCTCCACCGAAGATTTTATCCTCGAATTCAAAATCCTTGCCGCGGGGCAGGGGTTCCATCTTGATCTTACAATCGCCGTACTGGCCGCGGCCTCCGGTCTGTTTCTTGTACTTGCCCTGGACGTCGGACCGGCCCTTGATCGTTTCCCGGTAAGGAATCTTGGGCGGCTTGAGGTCGACATCCACGTTGTAGCGCTTCTTGAGCTTGTCGGTGATGATCCGGACGTGGAGTTCGCCGTTGCCGGAAATCAGCAACTGGTTGGTCTCCGGGTCTCTCTCTATTCTCACGGTCGGATCCTCTTCCGTTACCCGGTGGGTGGCCTGGGATATCTTGTCCTCGTCGGCCCTGGTCTTGGGTTCTATGGCAAAGGAAATGGATGGTTCAGGGAACTTGATGGGCTCGAATTCAATTTCGGCTCCCTTGGCACACAGGGTATCACCGGTCAGGGTGGCCTTGAGCTTGGCCGTGGCCACTATGTCGCCAGCCCGGACCTGGCCGGCCGGCACCTGCTCCTTTCCCTGCAGGAAGAAGATACCACCGAGCTTTTCCTCGGTATCCTTGGTGGTGTTGCTGACAATGGCATCACCGCTGACCTTACCCGAAAAAACTCTGAGCAGCGAAATACGCCCGGTATAGGGGTCGGAAATGGTCTTGAAAACCAGGGCGGCAAAGGGACCGTCAGCCGAAAGCGGCAGAGCCTGTTCCTGGCCTTTAACCCTGGCTTTAACGCTTCCCCTTTCTACCGGGGAGGGCATGAAATCCACGATCCCGTCCAGAACCTGCTGGACTCCGATATTGGTCAAAGCCGAGGCGGCAAAGATGGGAAAAATCTGGTGCGATAGTATACTCTTCTTCAATCCCTGGAGGAGTTCTTCGGCCGCCAGCTCTCCCTGTTCGAAGTATTTTTCCATCAGCTTTTCATCGCTCTCGGCCACGATTTCCACCAGCTGGGTATATCTCTTTTCGACTTCTTCCTTGAGGCTGGCCGGAATTTCGGCCTCCTGGTACTTTCCGCTCTCGTCTTTCTCGTAAAGGTAGGCCTTCTTCTTGATCAGGTCCACCACCCCGGAGAAGTCCTTTTCCTCGCCCACCGGGATCTGGACGGGTATGGCCTGGCGTCCGAAAAACTGCTGGATCTCTTCGACCGTACGCTTGAAACTGGAATTTTCCCGGTCCAGCTTGTTGACCACCAGCATCCTGGGCAGCTGAAGCTCTTCCAGCATTTCCCAGACTTTTTCCGTACCCACTTCCACCCCGGCCACCCCGCAAACCAGGACCAGGGCTGAATCCACCGCCCGGAGGCTGGCCCTGGTATCCCAGAGAAAGCTGCTGTAACCGGGCGTATCTATTATGTTAATCTTGTTTCCTTTCCACTCCACAAAACAGGGAGCAGAGTTGATGGATATCTTTCTCTCTATTTCTTCAGGGTCATAGTCGGTGACAGTGTTTCCCTTGTCCACCTTGGTCAGCCTGGTGGTTACCCCGCCGTCGAACAGGACGGCCGCCGTCAGCGAGGTCTTTCCGGACGAACCATGTCCTATGAAGGCAATGTTCCTGAGCTTATCCGGGCTGTAATCGGCCATTGTAATTCCTCCAGTTAGGTTTATTCAGACCAAGAAAGAGATTCTTGGAAAGCAAAACGAGTATATATAATAGTAAAAAAAGGCGATTTACTCAAGGTAAGCAAGCCAATTACTTTAGCCCCGGCTCTTTCTCAAGGATTTCCTTAAGCACCGGGGGCAGGGGGCTTTCGAATTCCATTTCCCGGCCGCTCCCGGGATGCCGCAGCTGGAGCTTCCAGGCATGCAGGAACAGGCGCGGGCACCCGGGCTTCTGGCGGCCGCTTCCCCCGTACCTGGTGTCCCCGAGGAGAGGATGCCCGATGGCTGATAAATGAACCCGCAGTTGATGGGTCCGCCCGGTCACCGGACGCAGGGCCAGGAATGTAGTTTCCCTGAATTCCCTCAGGACTTCATAATGAGTAATGGCCACTCGCGGCTTCCTGGTCCGGACCGATATTTTTTCCCGGTGATGGACATGGCGACCCAGGGGAAGATCGATTATGCCCTTTTTCTGCCTGAACCGGCCCCGGGCCAGGGCCAGGTAGGTCTTGTGAATCGTCCTGTCCTCAAACTGCTGCCGGAGCGACTGGTAGGCAAGATTGGTTCGGGCCACCACCATCACACCCGAGGTATCCTTGTCCAGGCGGTGAACTATTCCCGGGCGGGCAGCAGAACCCACGGCCGCTATTTCCGGATAGCGGTACAACAGCCCATGAACCAGGGTCCCCCGCTTGACACCAGCTCCTGGATGAACCACCAGCCCGGACGGTTTGTCCAGCACCACGATATGTTCATCCTCGTAGATAATATGCAGGTCAATCGGCTCGGGTTGAAGCCTATCTTCTGGGCTGAGTTCGGGAAGGAACAGCTCTATCCGGTCCCCTTCTTTCAGTCTCTGTCCAGGCCTGGCCTTTCGTCCATTGACCAGAACCAGCCCTTCCCTTATGGCCCTCTGGACCTGGGCCCGGCTCAGCTCCGGCAACCCGGCTTTCAGGAATAGGTCCAGGCGGATATTTTCAGTTGATTCAACCAGGAATTTTTTCTCAATCACTTTTTCTGCGTCTCATCACTAAGAACAGGATGATTCCGGCCACCAGCCCGGCCAGGCAGTAGAGCTGGGGCAGGGACAGGCTGCCGAGGGCCGTTTCCCCCCTCAGGATGTAGGCCTTGTCTTCATGGTCTCCCCGGAAATACTCGGTGAAAAAACGAATGATTGAGTAATTTATTATGTAAAGGCTGAAAACCTGGCCGGAAAATTTGCGACGTTTCAGAACCGCAAACAGAATGACGAAATTCAGAAAATTAAGCCCGGCTTCATACAGCTGAACCGGATGCAGCGGTGTGTTGAGCGGAATGCCGGTCAGTTCATGGGCATATTCATTCTTGAAAACTACCGCCCAGGGCAGCGAACACTCGCGGCCGTAGCAGCAACTGGCAGAAAAACATCCCAGCCGGCCAAAGCCGTGTCCCAGGGCCACAGCCGGGGCCACCAGGTCGGCCGTCGGCCACAGCGGTATTTTCTTTTTTCGCAAATAGATGATGGCAAAAATGACCCCGAAGGTCAGTCCCCCCTGGAAAACTCCTCCCGACCTGGCCAGCGACAGGAGTTCGCCCGGGTTTTCCAGGTAATACGAAAAATGGCTGAAAAAAAGGATCAGCTTGGCTCCGATGAGTGAAATCAGGATTATCCAGAAAGCGGCATCGAGCAGCTTATTGGTATCGTAGCCGAGCTTCCTGGCCTGTACATAGATGAACCAGAGAGCCGCGGCCACCCCCAGGGCCATGAAGAAGCCGTAGGTATGAACCGTTATCGGACCGACTCGGAAGAGGATGGGGAACATTTCTTCTGACTCCTGAATAGATTAAAGACCAGCAGGGCTGCCCCGACGGTGATGCAGCTATCGGCCAGGTTGAAGAACGGCCAGTGAAACCTCCCAACGTAGAAGTCAAGGAAATCGATCACGTAGCCCCTTAAGATCCGGTCCAGAATATTTCCCATGGCCCCGCTGATAATCAGGGCAAAGGAAATTCTGGTCAGAAACATTTCGGACGGGGTTTTCAGAAAATAATAGGTAACCACGGCAAAGGCCAGCAGGGCTCCGACATTTAAGACCACCAGGGCCAGAGAGCTGCCGCTGTTGCCCAGGAAACCGAAGATGGCCCCCCGGTTATGGACCCTGGTCAAGTTGAAGAAGCCCGGGATCACCTCCACAACTTGGTATAGGGCCAGCGACCTGGCCACCAGGAACTTGGTCAGCTGATCCAGGGCCAGCCAGAACAGGATGAAAATAAAATAAAAATAATTCTTCCTGAAAATGGTCATGGTTTACTTAAGTTTCATTTCCGCCCTGAGCACCCGGGCACAGCGCTCACAGACTGCCGGATAGTCCCGGTCCTGGCCAACGCTCGATGAATAATTCCAGCAGCGTTCGCATTTCTGTCCGCCAGCTCTGCCCACGGACACAACCAGCTCCCCGTCCCCCACCGGACTGACCTCAACCTCCGAAACGATGAACAGCGACGGCAGGTCGTCCTTAAATTCTTCCATGAGGTCAAAAACTTCACCGGGAGCCTGGAAAACCAGCCGGGCTTCCAATGAATTACCTATCAGCCTGGCTTCCCGGGCCTTCTCCATTTCTTTCTGGACCTGCTCCCTTATTTCCAGCAAGAGCTCGACCTTCTGCATCAATTCCGGCTCCAGCCAGGGCCGGCTATCCTCGGGAAAAGAGCAGAGGTGCACCGAACCGGCCTTATCCTTGAAACCAGGCATGGCCTCCCAGGCCTCGTCGGCCGTGAAAGGAAGAATCGGGGCCATCAGCCTCAGGGTATTCTCCAAAACCAGGAACATGGCCGTCTGCCCTGACCGGCGTAACTTTGAGGCCGGACCGGAACAGTACATCCGGTCCTTGATCACGTCCAGGTAGAAAGCACTGAGGTCAACGGTAAAAAAGTTGTAGAGAGAGTGAAAGACGATGTGAAATTCATAGTCCTCGTAGGCCTTCACCACCCTCTGCCGCACCTGGCGGGCCCTCTCCAGAATCCAGCGGTCGAGCCAGAGCATTTCTTCCGGCCGCAGCCGGTCGGTATCGGGATGAAAATCGTAAAGATTGCCCAGCAGAAAGCGCCAGGTATTGCGAATCTTACGGTAGGCCTCGACCAGCCGCTGCAGGATTTCCTGGCCGAAGCGGGCATCTTCCTTGTAGTTGAGCATGGCCACCCAGAGCCTCAGGATTTCGGCGCCGTGCTTGGAAATAATCTCTCCGGGCTCGATAATATTGCCCAGGGACTTGGACATGGCCCGGCCCTGTTCGTCCAGGACAAAACCGTGGGTCAGACAGGTACGGTAGGGCGAACCATTCCTGGCCCCCACCCCGATCACCAGGGAGCTGTTGAACCAGCCCCGGTACTGGTCATGGCCTTCAACATAGAGGTCAGCCGGCCAGGGCAATTCTGGACTCTTGCCCAGGATGCCATGGCTGGCCCCTGATTCAAACCAGACATCCAGGATGTTATTTTCTTTTTTGAACCTCTGGCCACCGCAGCTCGGGCATTTTTGTCCCGGCGGAAGCAACTCAGAAGCCGGCTTCTCAAACCAGGAGTTGGAACCGTGTTTTTCAAAGATATCGGCCACCCTCCGGGTGATATGCTCATCGGCCAGGATGTAGCCGCAATTTTCGCAATAAAAGGCCGGGATGGGCACACCCCAGGACCGCTGACGCGAGATGCACCAGTCGGGCCGGCTCTGCATCATGTTGGCTATTCTCTCTTCGCCCCAGTACGGAATCCAGCGGATTTTCTTGATTTCTTCCAGGGTCTTTTCCCGCAGGCCGTTCTTGTCCATGGAGATGAACCACTGCTCGGTAGCCCTGAAGATGACCGGCTGTTTGCAGCGCCAGCAGTGCGGGTAGGAATGGCTGACTTCGGCCTGCTTGAGCAGGGTCCCTTCCTTCTGCATATCCGACACTATCTTCGGATTGGCCTCGAAGACATTCAGTCCGCCGTAACGTTCAACCTGGGCCAGGAACCGGCCTTCTTCATCGACCGGGGTATAAATATCCAGGCCGTAGGCCAGGCCGGTCAGGTAATCGTCATAGCCATGGCCCGGGGCGGTGTGGACGCAACCGGTCCCGTCCTCCAGGGTGACATAATCGGCCAGGACAAAAACAGATTCCCGGTTGATAAAAGGATGGCGGGCCTTCAGGCCTTCCAGGTCGCGGCCCGTCAGGACGGCCAGTTCCCGGTAGCTGGCCCAGCCCAGTTCCTCGGCCACCACCGGCAGCAACCTCCTGGCCAGGATGAACACCTCGTTTCCGACCTCGGCCACCGAGTATTCATAATCCGGATGGAAGGCGATGGCCAGGTTGGCCGGCAGGGTCCAGGGAGTTGTGGTCCAGATGATTACCGAAACCTTTTTTCCCCGCAGCTGCGGCAATTTCTCCGACAGGTCCGAAATCATGGGGAACTTGACATAAATCGACGGTGATTTTTTCTCCTTGTATTCAATCTCGGCCTCGGCCAGGGCGGTCTGGCAGTGAAGGCACCAGTGAACCGGCCTCTTCCCCTTGTAAATATTACCCGAAGCAAAAAATTCCGCCAGGAATCTCAATATGTCGGCTTCGTAACCCGGGTTCATGGTCAGGTAGGGATTCTTCCAGTCGCCGAAAACACCCAGCCGCCGGAACTCCTCCCTCTGTATGTCGATGAATTTCAGGGCATACTTGCGGCATTCTTCCCTGATGTCGATGACATCTCCTTTTTCCTGGTTCCAAGCAGCTGGTCAACCCTGATTTCAATGGGCAAACCATGGCAGTCCCAGCCCGGTATGTACGGAGACAGGTACCCCATCATCGTCCTGGACTTGACGATAAAATCCTTGAGTATCTTGTTAAGGGCCGTCCCCAGGTGGATATGGCCATTGGCATAGGGCGGGCCGTCATGCAGGACAAATGTCGGCCGGTCCTTCCTGCTCTGTATGATCCTTTCGTAAAGGTTCATACCGTCCCACTTCTTGATTATTTCCGGCTCTTTCTGGGCCAGCTGGGCCTTCATGGCAAAAGAAGTCTGGGGCAGGTTCAGGCTCTTTTTGAGGTCAATCGGTTCAGACATCGGCATTCTCCACCGGGTAAATCAATTTTTTCTATTATAGAACAGCTCCACCCAATCTGCCACTGCCCGGGACCAATTTTTCGGGGTTTCAGTCCTGGCGGAAATGGCAGCCCCGACTCTCGGTGTTGGCCAGGGCCGCCTGGGTAATCATCAGGGCCACCTGGATGCCGTGCCGCAGGTCTACGATTTCCGGGTCCATGGGAGCTTCCCTATAAAATTTATCAATCCGGTGCTTGAGGTATTCCAGGTCAGCCCGGGCCCTCTCCAGCCTCTTGGCCGTCCTGATGATGCCTGCGTAGTTCCACATGGTGCTCCGGATGGTGGCCCAGTCCTGATGAATCAAGGCCGGGTCGATGTCCTCCTCGTTCTCCGGGTAGTACCAGGGTCGAATGAGTGATGGGTCGTAAGGGAAGCCCGGCTGGAAATGATCGGAAATATGCCGGACTGCTCGAATAGCCCAGACCAGGCCTTCCAGCAGCGAAGTGGAGGCCAGCCGGTTGGCCCCGTGAACTCCACTGCAGGCCACCTCACCCACGGCATACAGACCGTTCAGGGAACTTCTTCCCCAGGTGTCGACCAGCACCCCGCCGCAGCAGAAATGGGCGGCCGGAACCACGGGAATCGGTTCCCTGGTAATGTCTATGCCGTACTGCAGGCAGGTTTTATAAATGTAGGGAAACCTTTTCTTGATATCCACCCTGGCATAGCTGGCCAGGTCGAGCAGAACGAAGCTGGAATTGGTATTGATCATTTCCTGGTATATGGCCCTGGCCACCTCATCCCGCGGGGCCAGGTCCTTCTGTGGACTGTATTTCTCCATGAAGGTCCGACCATCCCTGGTCTTGAGCCTGGCCCCTTCTCCCCTGACCGACTCCGAAATCAGGAAACCGTCAGCTTCGCGGTGATAGAGAGAAGTCGGGTGGAACTGGATGTACTCCATGTTCACTATCCTGGCTCCGGCCCGGAGGGCCATGGCGTAGCCGGCACCGACTGTAGTTCTTGGATTGGAGGTAAACTGGTACACGGCCCCGCAACCGCCGGTGGCCAGGATGGTATGGGGGGCCAGGAATTTTTTTACCCTCCTGCTCCGGTTGTCAAGCACATAAGCTCCCAGGCAACAGGGCTCCCGGTAATAGCTGAGCGGGCTGGTGGAATGATGCGGAACGGTCAGCAGGTCGACGGCCGTATGGTCAAAAAAGAGGTGAACGTTGGGAAGCCGCCGGAGCCTGTCCATGAGAGAGGTGGAAATCCTCCGCCCGGTAGCATCCTCCACGTGAAGAATCCGGCGCCGGGAATGACCCCCTTCCAGGGCATAATCCAGCTTCTCCGGGGAAGAGCGGGCAAAGGGTATCTTTAATTCATTAATCAGAATCCGCTCGATGGCCCGCTGGCCCTCGCTCACGAGCACTTCCACCGCTTCGGGATTGTTGATCTGGTCGCCAGCCTTGAGGATGTCTGACTTGAGCAACTCGGGGTCGTCATCGTCTCCGAAGGAAACTATGCCACCCTGAGCCCAGAAAGTATTTGAGCCTTCGGGACCGGAAGACTTGATCACCAGGTTTACTTCCAGCCCCAGGCCGGCTGCTTCCAGAGCCGCCGTGGCCCCGGCTATGCCCCCGCCGATAATCAACAGGTCTGAAAAGTATTCTTCTTGTTCGTGTTTTTTCTTCAGCATTGGTTACGCGTTCTCAAAGAAATTCAAGAGAAATATCGGCCGACTTAAAGGAATGGGTCAGCGCTCCGACCGATATGTAATCAACACCGGTCAGGGCCAGTTCGCGGACATTCTGAAGGTTGACCCGACCCGAGGCTTCCAGGGGCACCCGGCCTGAAACCAGTTCTACGGCCGCCCTGATTTCTTCCACCGTCATGTTGTCCAGCATAATCCAGTCGGCTCCGTTGTCCAGCGCTTCCCTGACCTCGGCCAGGCTGGTAGCCTCAACTTCGATTTTGACATCTGCCAGGGACCTGGCCCTGAGATACTCCCTGGCTTTCTTCAGGGCGGGAGCAATTCCCCCGGCCTGCCGGAGATGGTTATCCTTGATCAACATCATGTCGGACAGGCTCATCCGGTGGTTGGTCCCGCCTCCCATCCTGACGGCATATTTCTCCAGCTGCCGCCAGCCGGGAGTGGTTTTCCTGGTATCCAGGATCCTGGCCCTTGTTCCCCCGGTGGCCTCAACAAATAATCTGGTCAGGCTGGCCACTCCCGATAGTCGCTGGAGAAAATTAAGAGCGGTCCTCTCCCCTTTCAGCAGCGATGCGGCCCGGCCGCTGACCTCGGCCAGGACCTGGCCCGGCTCGAACGCCTGGCCATCTTCCAGCCTTTTTATGAATTCAACCCCCGGGTCCAGCCTTAGAAAAACCCTGTTCGCTACCTCGATACCGGCCAGCACCCCGACCTGCTTGGCCTGGAACATTGCCCTCGCCAGTTCCTCTTCCGGTATTATGGCCTCGGTGGTGATATCGCCGGCTGGCAGGTCTTCAGCCAGGGCCAGGTCTATCAGGTGGTCAATTCTTTGCCAGTCCATTGGAACTGATTATATGAGTTTGAAAGAATAGCGTCAACCTTATGGATAGCCCTGCTGCCCGAATTAATTGGCCTTCCCGTCTTGCCCCGGGACTGGTTTTGTGGCAAAATTCTTCCTAATTTTTCTCAGGGCAAAGGATCAAGTTATGGCACAAAGAAAAAGGGCGGTGAAAACCGAGCCGAACTATTTTCAACTCCACCCGGCAGACCTGCGAAAGTTGCTGGCCCTGGCCCTGGCCCGGGGAGGAGATTTTGCCGACATTTTCCTGGAATATCGTACCTCCCTGTCCATCCTCATGGAAGAAGACATAATCAAGGAATCCTCCGAAAACGTCACCCTGGGCCTGGGACTCCGGGTTATCCGCAAAGATAGAACCGGCTATGCCTATACCAATGACCTATCAGAAGAAAAGCTCAAGTCGGTAGCCCTGACTGCCTCGGCCATAGCCAGTGCCAGGACTGCCCGGAAGTTACCTTTGCCTTTCAGGAATCTCAGACCGGAGAAAGATGTCAGCCGGGCCAGGCTGGTGGCCAGTTCCCGTCCCCTCCAGGAAAAAATCAGGCTGGTGGAAAGGGCTTACCGTTCCGCCCTGAACCATAACCAGGATATCAAGAAGGTCCAGGTAGCCTATGGAGAATCTCTGCAGCACATCAAGATATTGAACTCAGAGGGCCTGTTGGTTGAGGATAAAAGGCCGATGGTCAAACTGGTGGTCATGGCCCTGGCCGAAAAAAACGGGCGCCGCGAATCAGGCTTCTGCGGTGGGGGCGGAAGGGTAGGCCTGGAATACTTCAACCGCGAGCTGACCCCGGAAACCATCGGACAGGAAGCGGCCAGGGAAGCCTGCCTGCTGCTCGAAGCTGTGGACCCGCCGGCCGGCGAGATGCCGGTGGTTCTGTCCCCGGGCCACAGCGGCGTGCTCATCCATGAAGCGGTGGGACACCTGCTGGAGGCCGATTTCATCCGTAAGAAAACTTCAGTCCTCTGGAACAAGCTGGGAAAAAGAGTTGGCTCCGAACAGCTCAACATCTACGACGACCCCACCCGGCCGGGCTTCCGCGGTTCTTACAATTTTGACGACGAGGGCAGTCGTCCGCAAAAGACCCTGCTGGTGGAGAAAGGCGTGGTCCGCGGGTTCCTTCAGGATTTGCTCTCAGCCCGCCTGATGAAAAAGGAACCAACCGGGCACGGCCGCCGGGAGGATTTTTCCTGCTGGCCGCTGCCGCGGATGGCCAATACCTATATCGACCGGGGCGAATACGACCCGGAAGAAATCATCCGTAGCGTAAGAAAAGGTTTTTATGTCAGCCGGCTGTCAGGCGGTCAGGTCGAGGACTCCGGGCAGTTCACCTTTTCGGTAACTCTTGGCTATCTGATAGAAGACGGCCGGCTGGGACGTCCGGTTAGACAGGCCACCCTGATCGGAACCAACCTCGATATCCTGCGAAAAGTCGAGATGGTCGGCAGCGACCTGGAGTTTGGCTGGCAGACCGGGACCTGCTCCAAGGAGGGCCAGGACGTGCCGGTGGCCGACGGCTGCCCGACCATGAAAATTTCCGGGATGACCGTGGGGGGACTCAGATGAAAGCTGCCAGCCATGACCTCAGAAAACTGGCCGAAAAGCTGGTCCTGTATGGACGGAAGCTGGGAGCGGATGAAATGGAGGTAACCCTGTACGACGGCCGTGAGTTCAATGTCGACGTCAGACTCGGCCGGATTGAAAACCTGGTTGAGGCCGACTCGCGCTATTGTGCCTTCCGGTTGTTCAAGGATAAAAAGGTAGCCTCGGCCAGTTCCTCCGACCTCAGCCTGGCCACGCTCCAGGCCCTGGTCGGGAAGGCCCTGAAGAGAGCCAGCCTGACTCATGCCGACGAGTTCGCCGGCCTGCCGGCTCCGGCCCGGTTCAAGATCACCGAGGACTCGCTCAAGCTCTATGACCCTGAGGTGGCCGGTCTGAAACCCCAGGAAAAAATCAAAATGGCCCTGGCCACCGAAAGAATAGCCCTCGAGGACAGGAGAATAACCAATTCCTTCGGGGCCAGCTTTGTCACCAACGAGCTGAGGACCATCCTGGTCAATTCCAGCGGCTTCAGCGGGGAATATTTGCAGACCTATTGTAGCCTCAGCCTGGGGTTGCAGGCCGGTCATGGCGATCACCTGGTGGAAGATTACTGGTTCTCTTCCAAAAGGCATTTAAGGGACCTGGCCCAGCCCGAAGAGGTGGCCAGGATGGCGGTCGAAAGAACCGTCCGGCAGCTTAATCCACGGAAAGTGGAAACTCAAAATGTCCCGGTAATTTTTGAGCCGACCATGACCTCCTGGCTGCTGGCTTTTCTCTTTTCCTGCGTTTCCGGAACTGCCGTCTATCAGCAGACCACATTTCTGGCGGGGCGCCTGGGTGAAAAAATCGGAAATGACCTGGTGACCGTGGTTGATGACGGTTTGCTACCGGGTCGCCTTGGCTCCAGGCCCTTCGACTCGGAAGGAGTGCCCACCCAGCGGACGGTGGTCATAGAAAATGGCGTGCTGAGGAACTACCTCTGCAATACTTACGCTGCCAGGAAATTGAATCTGCCGGCCACCGGCAACGGCAACGGCCGGGGGGTGGTTCCGAACAACTTTTATCTGGAACCGGGGACAATAACACCCGACGAAATTATCAAGTCAACCAGAAAAGGCTTCCTGCTGACCAGGGTCATCGGACACGGGCTTAATTCGGTAACGGGCGACATCTCGCGCGGGGCCTGCGGGCTATGGATTGAGGACGGCCAGGCAGTCTTCCCTGTTTCCGAGGTGACCATCGCCGGAAACCTGGGCCAGGTCCTCCAGAACATCGAACTGGTGGGCAACGATATTCAGTTTGAAAGCCCGGTCTGCGGTCCGACCATCAGGGTTGGAGAAATGACCGTGGCCGGAAAGTAAGCCGTGTTCTAAGTTTCTATTCTACGCCCGAAGCGATTCAGGTGAATAACATCGGCTAATTTCCTCTTCGGCACATGCAGGGTTTCGTTCTCATCCTTCCAGTACTTTACCGACCCCTGAAAACTTTCGACCACCGGGCTCTCGGCCGGATAGCCCAGGGCCAGGACCGAATCGATCTTATATTCTTCCGGAATTTCCAGTATATTCTTCAACCGCTCCCGGTCTACCGAAATCAACCAGCAACTACCTATTCCCTGGGTTAAGGCTCCCAGGATGATATTCTCGGCAGCGGCCCCGACATCGTATTCATAGCCCTTCTGCCTGATTCCGGCATTGACCAGTATCACAATGTAAGCTGTCGGCTCCTGCCCTGGCTTGGGATTGCCAGCGGGGTTGATGTAGGCCGCCCAGCGCAGCCAGGGAAAGACCTGATTTCTAACTTCCGGGTCCTGGACTATTATGAATTCCAGGGGCTGCAGGTTGGCGGCCGAAGGTGCCAGCCGGCCCAGGTCGGCCAGTTCCAGCAGAATATTGGCCGGTATCTCTTCGGCGCGAAACTGACGGATGGTCCTTCTCTTTCTGATCAGCTCCAGGAAATCTTCCATGTTTACCCTCCTTCGGTCCGGGTCCAGGCCGGTCATCTGATGTCCGGCGCTTTTATCTTAAAAATAATCGTGAAGGAAAGCAATACGATTCCGGCCACCAGGTACATTGGCTGAAGTCCGGCCAGCTCGGAAATCCAACCGTAGAAGATTGAACCCAGCCCCATCCCCACATCGAACAGGGAATTGTAAAGACTAATGGCCAGTCCCTTGTTCTCCCTTCCCAGGAAATCTATTAAATAGGTGCTGAGTGCCGGAAAGATCAATCCCTGTCCAAAGCCGCCGATAAAACCGGTCAGCCATAGCCCGGCTGTGGACCTGACCTGCCAGATCAGAAATAGGTTAAGGCCGATGATCACCGCCGATTGCAAGACCACCTTTTTTGGGCCAAAACGGTCGGCCAGTCCACCCAGCCGGAATCTGGACATAATGGCCGCGGCTGAGAAAATGATAAAAAAGGGCCCGACCCAGCCCAGGCTGAGGGCTTTCACCAGAAGAGGCATGAAATAAATCATTGCCCCCCTGACTGACCCATGAACTACCGGCATCGAGCCGATAATCAGCAGCCCGACCAGCGAGGCCGAACCCAGAATACCCGACAGGGATGAAGACCGGCCTGGCTCCCGGTCTTCTTTGGGCAGCTCCCGGGTCAGGCTAACCAGGAGAAATGATAACACCAGGAAAACCAGGCTGCAGTTGAACAGGCCGGCAAAACCGGCCCGTCTGATTATTTCTTCGCCAAGGGAAGGTCCAACCGCATTGGCAATCAACCCGGCCACACCGACGATCCCGATGGAACGGGCCATGCTTTGAACCGGGGCCAGGTCGGTACACATGGTTATGGTCGCGGTCATGCTTATTCCCCAGCCAATCCCGGTCAGGGCCCTGAGCAGAACCGGAAGGGCCCCGGCCCCGCTGACCAGGTGGAAGAGTGGGACGCTTAAGGTAAGGATGGCTATGCCCAGCAGCGATATTTTTTTCCCGCCCTGCCGATCAATCAGTCTGCCAAAAAATGGCCGGATGGCAATGGCCGTCAGGCTGTGAATACCCATGATCAACCCGACCTGGCTGCCGCTGAACTGGAACTGTTTCAAGAATAGCGGCAAAAGGAAGAAAAGACTGACCGAAAGAAAGAGAAAAAAATAGGCAGTCAGACCGAGCAGGAAATCCCGGCTCCAGAGCCCATTCCTTCGATTGAGAGTTGATTTTTCTGCCATCGATTTTTCCAGCCGGCCCCGATAAATTGAAATAGAAAAATAGCTTAATTCAGGTTGTTTGTAAACAGGGTGCTGGCTGTTGGGGTTAGGGGAAAATCTCATATAAGGGGATGATTGAAGGAGGGTATCCTTTGACTCTGCCCAGCCAGCACAACAGAGTCCGATATAATATTATCACAGAGCGCAAAAAAATCAACTCCGTTGTAAAATATCAACTCCTTCCGGCCCCGACCGGTTGACACGCCGGGCGGCTTATGTTAGAAAGTCAAAAACATCCTGGTCGAGGGCAAAGATGACAACCAGATTTCTTCTCCGAAGGGAATCTTTAAAAAGAATCAGCCAGAACCTCCTCCTGGTGCTGGCCGGTTCGGCCATCATGGGAGTCGGTTATGCACTTTTCCTCATCCCCTACCACCTGGTTCCGGGCGGGGTTTCCGGCATCTCCATCATACTCAATTACCTGTTCAAGCTGCCCGTTGGCCTGCTGATAATCGCCCTCAACTTACCGGTTTTTTTGCTGAGTTATAGATTCCTGGGGAAAAAGTACCTCCTGACCACTCTTCTTGGCATGACCATTTCTTCGCTGCTGATTGACCTGTTCAATGAAATAATCAAACTGCCCCGGGGAACGGAAAATCCGCTGCTGGCCGCCATCTACGGCGGCTTGATGCTGGGACTGGGGCTGGGCCTGGTCTTCCGGGGGCAGGCCTCCACCGGCGGCTCGGACGTCATCGGCTTAATCCTGAACAAGTACACCGGCCTGACCGTGGGCATCAGCATCATGCTTACCGATTTCATAATCATCTCGGCCTCGGGACTGGTCTTCAAAAACCTGGAAGCTCCGCTCTACGGTTACATCGTTCTTTTCATCTCATCCAAGGTAATAGACCTGGTCCTGGAAGGCTGGAGCTTCTCCAAGCTGGTGTTCATCACCTCCACCCGGGCCGACCAGATCGCCAGCTTTATAATCAATCAGCTCGACCGCAGCGGCAGCGCCCTCAAGTCCCGTTCTCTTTATCTCAACCGCGAGGGTGAAATCATCATCACCGTCATCCACCGCAAACAGCTGCCCGAGCTGAAAGCCTTTATCAAGAAGACCGACCCCCAGGCCTTTGTCATCATCAACGACACCTATGAGGTCCTGGGCAAGGGCTTCAAACCCATCCATTCCAGCTGAACAGGGAAAACGAACTGACTATCCGGTTCACCCGGGCCAGATGTAACCCTTAGGCCGGTTCAGTTTGAATTTTTTCTCGAGGTGTGGTAGTTAAGAGCAATCAAGAAGGCCAAGAGGTGGAGAATGCTTAACTTTGAGATAACCTTCATGGACTTTCTTCTGGAACACCAGGAACGGCACGGCCGGACCTATCACTTTCTGATCCTGATGAACAGTATCCTCAACGCGGCCAAGCGGATCCAGCATTATTACCTGACCGGGGCTCTGAAAGGAAACCTGGGGCTGAGCGGCCTGGTCAATATCCAGGGGGAAAGGGTTATGAAACTCGACCAGATAGCCAACGAGGTGGTCAAACACTACCTGGCCCGCTCCGGCCGGGTCATTTATGCCGTCAGCGAAGAAGAAGATGAAATAATTCCGATGAATGCCGCCGGCCGTTATTTCGTTTATTACGACCCGATGGATGGCTCTTCCAATATACCCCATAACCTTCCGGTTGGCTTTCTGTTTGGCATAGCCAAGAGAAACCTGGAAGGACCGGAGGACGGCCACCTCAGGGCCGGGCAGGAATTCATTGCCTCCGGGATGTTCGTCATACCCACCGGGACTTTCACCATAGCCCTGAAAGAAGCCGGCTGCTGGCGCTTCCACATTGATGAAACGATGAATTTCGTCAAGCCGACCCGGATGGAATTGCCGGCTGACAAAAAGAACTGGGAGCTGTCGTTCAATTCTGCCCACCGGGAGTATTTTGCCCCGGCCGTACGTGACTGGCTAAACAGGAATGAAACTAAATACCAGTTTCGTTACCTGGGAGCCCTGGCCGGCGATTTTCACCGCATCCTGAGTAACGGCGGATTATTCCTCTACCCGGCCATCGTCAACCACCCCGACCCCAGAAAAAATTATCCCCAGGGCAAGCTCCGGCTAATGTACGAAGCGGCCGTGGTCAGTTTTATGTGCCGGGAGGCAGGAGGCCGGGCGGTCGATGAAAATGGCCAGCCCGTCCTGGAAATCAAGCCCGAGCATCTCCACCAGAGAACGGCCCTGTACCTGGGTTCTTCTGAGCTGGTGGCTGAAATCGAAGAGGTCCTGAAAAAGGAACGGGCCAGGACCTGAGCCAACCTCAAAAGCCGAGTTCTTTAATCCGGTCAATGATCTGCTCGAACTGTTCCACCCGGCCCAGTCCATAGGCCTGTTCCAGTTCGGTCAGGAGCCTGGCCAGTTTCCAGGCCCGGTCCGAGCTCAGTGGTTCCGACACCCTTTTCGGGTCCCGGAAAACCCGCGGATGGAGGTCGCCCACGGGCAACCCTTCTCTATCCGGCGAAAGTTCCTGGAAAAGAGTCTGGTTGGCAATGGTCAGGAGGTGGTCTCTTAGGCTTATGAAGTAGAGCAGGCCATAGAATTCCAGAAGGTAATTCTTCTCCCCCGGCGTGGCCCGGTCCAGGGCAGCCTGAAGGCCCGGGGGCCGGTCGTAGGAATAAATCTTCTTCATGGCCCTGAGGTATGATTCATTCCTGGCCATGGCTGCCGGCAATACTTCTTTTAAATAAAACTCAGACAACCGATCTAAGTCGAACGGCAACTTTTGGTTGCCATCTTCGGCGAGGGGCAGGGTTAAAACCGGCCTGGCACTGCTGGTCAGGAATATTTCCCGGCGGTCAAAATAGCCGTTGCCATTGGTATCATAATAACGGATTTCCCCGACCCTGGGCATGCCGGCCAGGTAGCCCAGCGGGAGCCAGCCCTCTTCTGCCCGGAACAGGTGAATCCTGTTATCAACCTCGTTGTAGTAGAATTCCGCCTGGCCTGCGGAAGAAGCAATTTCTCTTCTGACATTCCATTTCTGCAGGCAGCGGGAGGCCGAGGCCAGTTCCCGTCGCTCCCCGGTCCAGCCTATCCCCTGCCCTTCCTGTTCCTTCCAGTTTGCGTTTTTCTCCAGGCTCTCATCGCGGTATTCCCTCCAGGAAAAACCAGCTTCGGACACTTCAATGCCCTTAATCAGGCCTTTAATTTTTTCAAAGGGGACGGTAAAGACCTCCTGGGGCGGCCTCCTCTTTTGGGAAAACATCCTGTACTCATCGAGAATAAAGGGGGCCCGGCCGGACAGGGTCAGCCCTAAATCATAGTGGAAGGGCGCATCCTGGCTGTTACCGCGGTCGACATCGTAACTTATTTCGAGTGAACCTATTACCGGGCCGGTGGCCTCTTCCACCACGTTGACCCGGACCAGCAGGTCAGTCAACCCGTCATCATTCAGGTCCAGGCTGGCCACCGGGCAGATTCCAGAAGGTCGCCAGCTCCTGAGGGCCTGGTTGTATACGTTCTGGAAGTGGAGTTTTTTCCCGTTGAGGTTCTGGGTGAATATTTCGGCCATAAGTTCCAGGGGATTCTTGAACTTGATTATCTCCCCTATGTTTTCAAAGTCGTAGCCAATCCAGGCCCGGGACAGGTAGCCCCTTTCAAAGTACCTCACCTCAATGAAGTCAGCCTGGCCATCCTCGTTTTCATCGGCATAATCAACCATCAGGTCAACCTGGCCATCCCGGTTAAGGTCGTAGAGGTAACAATCATCGTGGTAATCGCCGCCGGACTTAAGGCTCTCGTTACCGTCGTCATCGATGACCCAGACCAGGATTTCGACCTGCCGGCCATCATCCAGCCCGTAGCTTTCCAGCCTGATGGCCATCCGCTCCCTGGCCTCACCGCCTTCTTCCAGCATCAGCGTCTCACCCGGCTTTAGCTCCAGGGTTTTCTTCCAC
>JABLWX010000031.1 GCA_013178315.1 Candidatus Aminicenantota bacterium | reverse complement strand
AAATCGACTTCATCATCCTTGTTCAGGGACGGTTCTCTGCTCGGGGCCGGTCTGGGGGCAGGCTTTTCAACCGGCCTGGGTTTCTCCACCGGCTTTACTTTCTGCTCCGGCCTCTTTTCTTCCACATCCATAGACAGGGCTTCTTTCAATAGCTGGTCAAGCTCCTTATCGGCAGGCCTGGGCGGGGCGGGAGCCTTCTTCGTTTCCGGCCGGCCCACCAGTTCATATATTTTGTTGAGCAGTTCTTCCAGGTTGAGAGGTTTTTCAAAAAAGGCTGAGGCCCCCAGGCTTCTCAGGGCTTCAGTCTTGTACACCGAATCTTTATATATCCCGGTAACGATTATCACCGGGGCCTTCTTGGTCGGGTGGGAAGTGATGCGAGAACAGAGTTCAAAGCCATGGAATTTGGGGAGCATGGCTTCCATGATGACCAGGTCAGGATGGGCCTCGGAAAATCTTTCAAATCCAGCCAGGCCATCCGTTGCCGTAACGATTTCGAAACCCTCATCGGACAGGGCACCGGCTAAAAATTTAAGAAATTCCTGGTCAAAATCGATCAGCAAAATTTTTTTCTTAGCCATTTTTTTACCCTTTTCATAAATTTAACCCAACCCGGGGTTATGGCCAACGCACCCTATCTATCTCACGAAGGGAAATCCTCTTCAATCACCCTTAGGGGTGAAAATCTGGATGAAATTTCCCCTTACCTGATAGTCATATTTTTCAACACCTGGGATGAGACCGAATTCAGCCCCCGGAACCTGTTTTCCACCCGATTCCTGACTCTTCCGGGTCAGGCCCTTTTACCCTGTTATCCTGAAAAGAAATTCGGAGCGGCCGGTCTGCCAGGGACTGGAGCCAGGATAATAAGGTAGCCCAGCGGTCAATGGCCAAAAAAAATTGATGGAAATGAATAGAGAAAACCTCGGCCCGAGGCCACGAGTAATCACCCCCGGCCTCTTGTCTGGATATTTTATTTTAGCCCCATCTTCCTTCAGGTCCGATTGGCCGGCGAGTGGTTCGGGGATCGGTTTTCTACCAGGATCTGCAGAATTTCCAGTTCCGGGTCCTCAAACCAGATTTTCTGGCAGGGATAACACTTGTAAACAGGCATCAAGTAATGGTAACTGAAGGGCCTCAGGGTAAACTGCAGGCCGCATACCGGGCAGATGGCCGGAGGCTTTTCTTTAAGAACCGGCGGCTTGAGATTGGGATCGAGCAGAGCCTCGCGGTAGGCCAGGGCTTTTTGTTTCAGCCATTCAGGGAAGGCCAGTTCTCTACGGGCAAAGATTTTTTCCAGGTCATCGATAGCCACCAGTTTGCCCTGGCAGGCCTGGCATTTCTTGATCTTGACTCCCTCATAAAAAGCTTCGGTCAGTTCGGTCTGGCAGGTCGGGCACTTATTTTGCGAGGCCGTGTCCAGGGGCTGTTTTTTGAGCTGCCGGTACAGGGCGAAGCGAATTTGGGGGAAGTTGCGGGCTGGCCCCTCCAGGTTTTCCTTGATGTTCTTGATTCTGGTGGCAGGCGTAAAATAGGGGAGGGTAACCAGGGAGCCCAGGACAAAAGGGCCATCCCATTGACCACGGGCATTCCTGGCCAGCCAGATGCTATCCCTTTCCAGGTTTTCTCTGGCCCGTTGCTGCAACTGCCGGAGCTTTTCCTGGTAGCCCGGACTGCTGTCTTCAAGCGAGCTGTAAAGAAGGCGCGATTTTTCTCGCTGTTCTTCCTGGCCCCTGACTTCTTCCATGACTTCCTTTACATTCTTATGAGCCATTTCAGCCAGGGTCTTGAGCCGGAGCCTGACCGGGGGATGGGTGTTGAACAGTTTATCTCTGGTCGTTTCCTGAATGTCGCGGGAATCTGGCGGGACCAGAAAGAGCGGGGTGAAAAGACTGCTGTCGCCGAGAAAGGAATTGGCCGTATGAGCTTTGTAGATGACCCGGGCCAGGGCCATCGGGTCGCGGCTCAGCTCCACGGCGGTGGCGTCGGCCAGAAGTTCTCTTTTCTGGCTGATCAGGGCCACAAAGAAATTGAGCAGGAGGTAGGAACAAAAGCCGGCCAGGTAAATCAGCGGCTGGGCCGACCCTTTACCTCTCCGGGGATGTTTCAGGTCGGCCTGGTTCAGTTCCCCATCTTCTTCCAGGGAATCGATGAGCTGTTCATAGAAGGCAACTATGGAACAGGTCAGGGTCAGGAAGAAGGTGTCACCCTTGAGAATGTGAGCCGTTTCATGAGCCACCACGGCCTGGAGTTCATCCCGGGTGGTTTCGGCCAGCAGGCCTTCCGTGACCACAATGGCCGGTAGCCCGTCCTGGCCGATGAGCGACAGCGAGTTGAGGTTCACGGTGGGGATGACGTAGCCACGCAGCCCGGGAAGACCGGAAGATATTTTCATCTCTTCCAGGACGTTGAGAAAACTCAGGTGGTAGCGGTCCTCCGGGTCTGGGGAACAGGCCCTGAGGTTTTTGAGTATGTAGCTGACCCCGCTTTTCCTGGCCTGGATGAAGTTTATGGAGGTCAGGACCAGGGCTATCCCGAAAACAATGAACGTATATTTATAGAAGAATGAGCTGGCAAAGAAAGTGAAGGAGGCCAGGAAAGCGCCGGCTGTAATCAGGATGGCGGCGGAAATCAGGCCGATGGTCAGGAAGTAAAAAACAAAGAGCATCAGGAATAAAAAAAGAGAAACCCGCTGCTGTTTTTTCTGGATTTCCCAGAAAGATAGGGGGACAGTCTCTTTTTTTTCCGCCATATCCTTTAGCAGGAATTTTACACTTTATGGTTGGAAAATCAAAGAATAATTAACCGATTACTACCGGCCGGGCCGGGGTGAAATCATTTTGCCGGTGGTTCCTGCGAACCGGTAAAAGAATTTCAATAAGGCGGCCCGGGCCTCACGCTTCTTTATTTTCTTTATTATCCCGGATAGCCTGACCGGGCAGGAAATATTCAAGAATGCCTGATGAAAAAAATCAAATTTGATAGATTTTCCATA
Organism: Candidatus Aminicenantota bacterium; assembly: GCA_013178315.1. GTDB lineage: Bacteria > Acidobacteriota > Aminicenantia > Aminicenantales > Saccharicenantaceae > Saccharicenans. The sequence goes on along the minus strand of JABLWX010000031.1, from coordinate 25,881 downwards.
CGACGCTTTCGCCTTAAAAGGGGGATAAAAAAAGGGGAGGCGGAAATCCGCCTCCCCTCGGTCTTGCTCGAATTATCAGAAGGAATACCTGGCGCCCAGTCTGAAAATCCTGGGATCGGTCAGGCTGGTCAGTTCTCCGAATGAAACGCGCTTACCGGAAACGGTGGTGGTGCTGCTGGAAATGGAATGAACACCCGTGGGAATGGCCACGTTGGTCACGTTGAAGATGTCGCAGAAAACACCGAACTGTCCGAACCTGCCCGGCAGTCTGAAGTTCTTCTCAACCCTGAGGTCAAGTATGGTCAGAGGCGGCAGGCTCCTGGAACCGCGGGGTTCAGCGTTGATGGTAACGGTACCCTGGGGAAGAGTTACACCCAGGTCGGAACTCCTGACTCTCCTGGTCCAGCGCTGGCCGTCGAGCAGGCGATAGTAGGCGCTGATCATGATGCCCCAGGGACCCTGCCACATGGCCTGGACCTTGAACTGGTTACGCCGTTCGTAGCCGAAGTTGCCCATGGCATTGACATGGACGTTGGGGTCGTTGAAGTAGGACTGCCCGGACCAGCTATCGTCAAAGTCGGTCCCGATCAGGCCGCGTGATTTCTGCCAGACGTAGGAAGCCATGGCCGACCAGCGGTTGGAGAACCTCTTGTTCAGGGTGACTTCCACGCCATCGTAATCTCTCTTGGCTCCCGGCGGATTGGTAACAAAGGTCTTGGTCGGGGTGGTCATGCCGGGGTCTGTTCTTCTCCAGAAGGTTACGGTCTGGTTATTCCAGGGGTCGGTGGCCGTGACCGGGGCGTAGATGTACCAGCAGCTGGGGTCAAAAATGGCGTCGTGGCCTTTCACGGAGTAAAGGGCTTTATAGAAGTTGAGGTTCAGGCGATTGAGGTCGACGTCCTCGATCAGGTTGCGGTCCCACTTGTGGATGTATCTTACGCCGAGGCGAGTATCGGCCAGGATTTCTCTTTCAATGCCGATTATGAACTCGTCCAGGTAGGGCGACTTCAGGTTGGGGTCCATGGTGGCCGAGGCCGTGGCGCTGAAGTTATACATCAACCGGTTTGGGTTCGGCCGCAGCCTGGTCAGGGGGTCGTTGGGGTCTATCGGGTAATTCGGGTCGGTTCCGTCGTTGATTATATAGTGAGTCCTCCAGGAGATAAAGCTGTTGGGGTTGACGGTGACAAACCACTGCATGATGTTGGCGATGTAGTAGCGGCAGAAGCTGATCTTGAGGGCAGTCTTGGCATCACCGGTCAGGTCGAAAGAGGCGCCGAGCCTCGGAGCCAGGGTATTCCAGACCAGGGGCTTGAGCTGTTCATTAACCCTGGGGTCGTAGATGATCCCGCTTCCAGGGGGATATTCCACCGGGGTTCTTTCCTGGCCCTGAACCGGCAGAATGCCCTCCTGGCGGTCGAAACGGAAGCCGATGTTCAGGGTCAATCTCTTGAAGGGGGACCAGGTATCCTGGAGAAAGCCGCCGATAACCATCTTGCGATCTTTACGGGTGAAGTCCTGGTAGTAAACCATATAAGGATAGGTACCGGTGGGGGAGATACCAGCGGCAATGATCCGGTCGATAAGCGAGGCCAGGTCCTTGGGGATCTGGTCCGGGGTGAGGCCGGCTGGCAGCTGAACATAGAAGAATGGTCCGTTGCCCCAGGCATCATGGTTGTGCCGGCGGTAACGGCTATCCCAGGAATATTCAAACTCGGCCCCAGCCTTGATTTCATGGCGGCCCAGAAAATCGTCGAGAAAGTAGGTGGCATCGGTCAGGGCCTGGAAGCGATTCCGGCTGTAGATATCGTCATAACCGTAGCTGGCGTAATTGTAGTAATAACGCGCATCGTAGACCCAGACCTTGTCGTTCTTGGCCATCAGGTTCAGGGCATAGTCCATGTAGCCTGCTTTCAGGTTCATGTATAGGTTGGGGTTGAAGAAGTGGGTCAACTGGAAGTTATAGGTGTAGATGGGAGTCGTCTGCTTCCAGGTGGTATCCACAGTATTATAGGAGGAGGCCCCGCGATGATTCCTTACGTAATCTGAGAAATTGAAAGACAGGACCACCCGGTCTTTCTTGGTGGCCTGGATGGTCAGCTTGACAAAGGGCATGGGCCGCTTGTAATCCAGGGGGACCTGGTTGGGCTGGTCGTAAGGATAACCCAGCGAGAATTCCTGGGTCTTCTGCAAGGCGAAAGTGGTGAAGAACCAGATGCGGTCCTTGATGATCGGGCCGCCGAGGTTGGCCGACGGTTCGTAGTCATAGTCGAAACCGCCGGTCTGGCCCTCAAATATGGTCCCCTTGGTGTTGGTGCTCTGCATGTCCTTGTTTCTGTAAAAGAAGCTGATCCCGCCACTGAAGCGGTTTCCGCCAGACCTGGTGACCACGTTGACCACGCCGCCGCGGACGCTGCCGTATTCAGCCGGCAGACCGCCGGTCTGCACCGACAGCTCTTCCATGACATCCATGCCGAACTGTCCGGCCTGGGTGCCGGTAACCGGGTCGGTCACGTTAACGCCGTCGATGTTGTAGGTATTGTCCCTCTCCGAGCTGCCGTGAACCGTGGTCGAGGTGACACCCGGAGCCATGTTGAAGAAAGCCCCGAGGTTCCTGGCAGCCGGCAGGCTCTGGATGACGTCCCTGGTGATGCTGGCCGTCATGGAAGTCCGCTGGATGTCAACGGTGGGAGAAACACCCGTGACGGTGATGCTCTCTTCTATGGCCGACTGTTCCAGGGTTACGTCCAGGGTGGTGGTAACACCGACGTTGACCTTTATGCCTTCCCTGATCAGGGTTCGGAACCCCTGAAGCTTGAAAGTCACCGTGTAGTCGCCCGGGGGAAGGGCCGGGAACCGCCAGTGGCCGCGCTCATTGGTTACAGTTTCAAGCGTAGGTGAAATCAGGGCCGGCGACTTGATGGAAACGCTGACCCCCGGCAACGGTTGCTTATCCTGGTCATAGACCGTGCCGTTCAGCGTTCCCGTCTGGGTAATCTGGGCCACGGTGGGGAAGGTAAAGAGAACGAGAATGAGAACTCCCAAAACAAATCTTCTCACATTTCCCTCCTTTCCGATAAGACTTTAACCTTGGAAAAATACCCGCATGCTTTAATTCAGAGTCGTATGTCTTCCCGTTATCACCTCCTTCTTCAAAAATATTAGAATCCTCATTGCCCTTTCTTTTTTTCTTTCTCTCGGAGCAAATTTTATGCCAGAAATAACTATTGCTTAAATATATGAAAATAAATTATATAAAAAAGGTATCGGTTATTATTTGTTCGGCCTGTTGAATTTAAATCCAATTATTTGAATTGGTTTGAAAGAAAAGTTCGGGAGCTTATTGTATTTGCCATATTTCATGGAGCATTTATCATGGATCAGCTGACCGGTCAGAAGAAAAAAAGACTTGATGTGGTTTTCTGAAAAAGCCGGGCAAGTTTAAGAAGGGCTCAGTGATCAGGGTGACTTCCTTGAAGTGCTCGCCGTCCTGGGCTAATATAACCCGGAGCGCCCGTAGCTCAGCTGGATAGAGCGAAGGACTTCGAATCCTGAGGTCGGGAGTTCGAATCTCCCCGGGCGCGTTTTCTGCTCCGTTCCGGTTCCCATAACCTCTCAGGCAAAATTGAGTTGACAAACAGGCCGTTGAGCCATAGATTCATATCAGGAGGGGAAATTGGAAAATATCAGGTCCGAAAAATATTTTCTTTCCCCTGTATCCAGGAAACTGGTCGAAATAATCGAAAAGAGCGCCTCGGAGCTCACCCAGGCCTATTTACTGGATATTAAAAAACATCCGAACATGCCGACCTACCAGTCTTTTCCCGAAAAGGAAGTTTACGACCGGGCCTACCTGGTTTTCAGCCAGCTCGGCCGCTGGATTTCATACGAGCTGTACTCGGAGGAGATGAAGAAATACTGGATAGAGCTGGGTAAGAAAAGGCGGCAGGAAGGTTTTGCCCTGCCCGAGATTTTTCTGTCGCTCTGCCTGATAAGAAAAGAACTCTGGACCAAGATTCAGGCCGAAGGCCTTCTGGATAACGCCCTCGACCTTTACCAGGCCCTGGAGCTATATAACAGAATTGTCACCTTTTTTGACCGGGCTCTTTATTATGCTATCATAGGCTATCACAGTTAACCTGCCCCCCGGGTCAACCAGGTTGTTTTTGGCGATGGATGCAGACTATAACCTTATTGTCAGGCGCCTGAGTGAAGCCGGCCAGAAGACAGAGACCGGGCTTTACATTCATTATCCCTTCTGCCGGCAAAAGTGTTCTTACTGTCATTTTTCAAGCTCCGTCTATGAGCGGGAGCTTCACCTGAAGTGGCTGGCGGCCATAAAAGAGGAAATCCGAAGAGCGGCCTCGTTTTTTTCCGATTATCTCATCATAGATACGGTTTATTTTGGCGGGGGAACGCCGTCCCTGCTGACTCCAGATGAAGTAAAATGCCTGCTGGACTCGGTTCAGGAGAACTTTGAGGTCCGACTCCAGGAAGCAACCATTGAGGTCAACCCCGCGGCTGAAGCTGGAAGAATCGGCGACTGGCTCCAGGCCGGGATTAACAGGCTGAGTGTCGGGGCCCAGTCCTTTGACCCGGCGGTGCTGAGGGTTTTAGGACGGGCTTATGAACCCGAGAAAATCTTCAGGTTGCTGGAAGAAGCCCGAAAAGCCGGTGCGGACAACACCGGACTGGACCTGATGGTGGGCGTTCCCGGGGAGTCGTTGAGGACCGTTGAGGTTAACCTGAGGGCCCTGGCTGAACTGCTGCCAGAACACGTTTCGGTCTATCTGCTGGAAGAACTGGAAAAGGTACCTTTCCAGAAAGTCTGGGAAAGATCCCCGGTATCAGAAGAGACAGCGGCCGAAACCTATGAGAAATATCGATTGAGCTTGGAAGAAGCGGGCTGGTTTCAGTATGAAATTGCCAATTTTTCCCGGCCCGGTTACCATTGCCGGCATAACCTCAAGTACTGGAAATACCGGCCCTTTCTGGGTCTTGGGCCCTCCGCCTCCTCTCATCTCGCCAATTTTCGCTGGACCAACCCGCCCGGCCTGGAAGACTGGTGGTCTGCCCTTGGTTCCGGGAAGCCTGGCTTTAATGAATTCCTTGAACTCAGTCCTGAAGAGGAAGTCAGGGAATGCCTGGCTTCTGGCCTGAGGTTGAGGGAGGGAATTTCCCTTGAAGAGCTGGCCTCCCGGTTTCCCGGGGTTGATCTGTCCGGCTATGAGATCAAGCTAACCAGGTTAAAAGATTACGGCTTATTGCAGTTTTCAGACGGGATGGTCAGGATTCCACCCGAAAGATTTCTGGTTAGCAACTCGATTATCTCCGAGCTCCTTTATTAGACCCGGATAACAATTTCCCGGGCATCTATCTGGGAAGCCCGGGGTTTACGGCTTGCTGGCTGCTCACTCAAAGAGCTCTTGGCCTGTGGTGCCGGGAGTAAGGCAACTCCAAATTCGTTTTTCCAAACTATTAATGGACCGGTAGTTAATACGCTTTATCCGGTCCGGACTTCCACCTGGCATATAGGTTTGTTTGTTAAGGGTCCGGGCTTTGATTTTTTTCGTGTTTATGCTAAAAATTTATAAAAATTGTTGAGCAACAATGGGTGACAGAAAGATCAAGGTCAGCTGTTTTCAGTGCGGGCAGACCAATTACTACCCGGAGGATGCTGGCCACAAGACCGTGGTCTGTGGCCGCTGCCGCAATCCTCTGCCCAGGCCGGGCGACGTGGTCAGTGTCAATTCGGTTCAGGCCATGAACCTGATCAGCCGTTCCAGCCTGCCGGTCCTGGTGGATTTTTATTCTGATTCCTGCGGTCCCTGTTTGCTGATGGCCCCGATTCTGGACAGGCTAGCCCGGCGGCGAGCCGGGGAGCTCATGGTCATCAAGGTTGATGTGGAAAGGTGTCAGGACCTGGCCGCCCAACTGGGAATCACCGCCGTGCCCACTTTTATCGTTTTCCACAAGAATGCCGAAAGGGGCCGGGCGTCCGGGGCCATGGGCGAAATGGATTTTTCTCTCTGGGTAGCCAGGCTGGCCTGAAGGGCAATAACTTATTCAGAAAAGTCTACAGGAAATATCCCCGTCTATGTCTCACCTGGTAGTCCCGGCCGCTTTTGAGCAGCACCTGAACCTGCCTGAAACCAGACTGTCCGGGCTGCCGTTCCGAACTGTAGAAGATTAAATAATATCCAGAAGCATTTTCCGCCGATTTCCTGAGTCCTTCCACCGGGTTGGAGGTGTTGTCGGAGATTCCACCGGTGGCTCTGGCCGCCTCGGTCAGGGCCTCGAAGACATCCTCCGATTGCTCGTTCATCACCACCCCGCTGATGCGGACCGGTTTCTTGTCCAGGTAAACAAAATTGAAAAGCGCCCCGGAATCGGACAGGGCCTGGCTGATAGTTTCCTTGTCCAGGCTGGCTTCCCGCCGGTAGAACTGGAAGAGTTCCATCAGGTTGTTGATGATGTGGGGATAGTCCTGGTAGCTGGACATCATCTGGTTCAGGACTCTGGAGCTCAGTTCAGGGCGGAACTCTCTCTGATAGAAGAAGATGACCGTTTTCTGTCCCGGCGTTTTTTTCAGCGACTCGGCAAAGGACAGGAACTTGTTCTGGTCAACCAGCCTTAGCCCGTCCAGCTTGATAAGGGTATCCTGGTAGCGGGAGAGCATGTATTCTATGCCGAAATTGGAAGTGGTTGAATCTGACTCGTTCTCCACGTCCGGGTCAGCCCCGACGGACTCGCCACCGAAAGTGGCCAGGGTACGGGTAATCTTTTTCAAATCCCGCAGAACCGTGTTGTATTCGCGGCTGCCCTGGATGATGTCCGCTCTCATCAGGTTCTGGATCTCCCGGCTGACCTGGGACCTGGGCTTGTTCTTCAGGGTTTCGGGGTTGAAGCGATAGATTTTAAGGGGGGTAATCAGGGTTAGGGTATCGCCCGGCTGAAAATAGTTATTGACCAGCAGGCTGACTGCATCTCCCAGTTTCTTGTCGTATTCGCTGGCCTGGACGATGAGGAAGTAATTCTTGTTCAGGCTGACGGGGTGGGGCTTTTCTTCCAGGACCCGGGTCAGTTTGTTGTTTTCCACCAGGTAAATTGATTCGATTTTCCGAACCTGGCCGTCTTCCAGGACTTCAAAGTCCTGCGGGCCGAGGTTGCGGACAAAATTGTTTTTCTGGAGCACCCTGACCGCCACCGAAGAATAGTGGTCTGAACCGGTCTGAACCCCGGCCTGGACCTGAAGATTTATGGAGATTGTGGCCAGGGCCGCGACCAGTATGAAGATAGACAGACGCCTGCTTGCTGGCTTCATTGATTTCCCTCCGTTCTTGTTGAGTGTTTTTTTATCAAATATTTCAACCGGTAAGAAGAATGCCGAAGAGGGGACTCGAACCCCTACTCCCATTTTTGCGGGAACTAGCCCCTCAAGCTAGCGTGTCTGCCAATTCCACCACTTCGGCATTCCCACATTTTTTATTTCTTACCTGTGTCTTCAGACTTCTTCTCGGTCTTTTCGGTGCTGGCCGGTGGAGTCTGGGATTTCTGCTCCTGGGTTGCAGGCTGGGCCTGGGTGGCTGCCGGTGTTTCCTTGGCGGGAACGTTTCTGACCACAGAAGATGTTTTCCCGGATATCAACCAGAGTCCGAGCGAGGTCACCATGAACAGAATGGCACAGACGGTGGTCACCTTGCCGAGCAGAGTCTGTGCTCCCCTAGGCCCAAAGGCTGTCTGGCTGCCGGCCCCGCCGAAAGCTCCGGCCAGGTCAGCCGCCTTGCCGGATTGCAGCAGGACGGCCAGAATCAACACGATGCAGATAATAACATGAACCGTAACCAGTAAAGCTGTCACTTTAATCCCTCACTGCGCGGAGAGCCTCTCTGGCTATGGCCAGGAACGACTCAGCTTCGAGAGAAGCTCCGCCCACTAAAAATCCATCAACGTCCTTTTCCCTGGCTAAGGATAGGGCGTTGTTCGGTTTCACTGAACCGCCGTAGAGAATTATAGCATAATCAGCCGCGGTTTTTCCATACCTGGAAGCCACCAGGCTCCTCGTAAAGGCCTGAACCTCTTCTGCCTGTTCCGGGGTGGCATTGCGGCCGGTGCCTATGGCCCAGATGGGCTCATAGGCCAGGACTACCCGGCTAAAATCGGCTTCCTCCAGGGTGAACAGGCTCAGTTCAAGCTGGGCCTTGATTCGGTCCAGGGTCCGGCCGCTTTCTCTTTCTTCCAGGGTCTCGCCGAAGCAGACGATAGGAGTTAGCCCATGGCACAGGGCGGCCAGGGTCTTTTTCCGCACGGTCTCGTCGGTTTCGCCAAAGTACTGCCTTCTTTCGGAATGCCCGATGACCACAAAATCGCAGCCGGCTTCCTTGAGTTGCAGGGGGGAAATTTCTCCGGTGAAGGCGCCCTTTTCCTCCCAGAAGACGTCCTGGGCGCCGACGGCGATTGCTGTTCCGGATACCGTTCTTTTGACTTCCTGGATGGCCGTGAAGGGAGGAATAAGAATTAGAGTGGCTGCCCCGAAAGAATTATCAAGACCTCTGACCACGGCTTCGGCCAGTTCCTTAGCTTCGGCGATGGTCTTGTACATTTTCCAGTTCCCGGCGATGACCGGTTTTCTTAAGGCCGCCATGTTAATTCCCTTTTTATATTATCTATTTTAAATTTTAATTAAGCCGCTGACCGTCAGAAATAATCCATTAACCGCCTCCTCCACGGAGAGATAGAAGCTTCTCCGCTGATAAAAGGTTATTCCTGACCGCAGCCGTTTCTTATTCCAGGGCCTCGATTCCGGGCAGGGTTCCGTAAGCCACAAACTCCAGCGAAGCTCCGCCGCCGGTGGAGATGTGGCTAATTTTCCCGGCCAGGCCGGCTTTCTGGATGGCGGCTATGGAATCACCGCCGCCGACCACTGACAGGGCTCCAGACCCGGCCACGGCCGCGGCGATTTCCATGGTTCCCCGGGCGAAGGCTTCCGCCTCGAACACGCCCAGCGGTCCGTTCCAGAAAATGGTCCTGGCTGATTTAATCAGCTTCCCGTATTCGGCTATGGTCCTGGGCCCGATGTCCACTCCCATCAGGTCTTCCGGTAGGGGATAGCTGTCAGCCACGGCGGCAGCGTCCCGGCTTTCGATGGAAATGGCCAAAACGTGGTCCAGGGGCAGCAACAGCTTAACTCTGTTATCTTCGGCCTTTTTCATAATCTGAGCGGCGATCTCGAGCTTATCTTCTTCCACCAGGGATTTGCCGACGGCCAGCCCGCGGGCTTTCAGAAAAGTATAGGCCATGGCTCCGCCGATGAGCAGGGCATCGGCCTTGGTCACCAGGCTTTCCAGGACTGGAATTTTATCCTCAATTTTAGCCCCGCCCAGTATGGCCACAAAGGGTTTCTGTGGGTTATGGGTGATTTTTTTCAGGTAATCCACTTCCTTTTTCAGCAGGTAACCGGCTGCTTTCTCGGGAATAAAGGAAGCTATACCCACCACCGAGGCATGGGCCCGGTGGCAGGAACCGAACGCGTCGTTGACAAAAACCTGGCAGCCTTCGGCCAGTTTCCTGGAGAACTCCGGGTCGTTATCGGTTTCCTGCTTGTAAAAGCGGACGTTTTCCAGAAGCAACAGTTCACCCTCTTTCAGTCCGGCCTTGAGGCTATTCACCTCGGGACCGATGACGTCCGGAGCCATGATGATATTTGTCCCCGGGAGAAGCTGACCGAGGCGCCCGGCCACTGGCTTAAGGCTCATCTTGGGGTTGAACTGACCCTTGGGCCGGCCCAGGTGAGAGGCTACCACCAGCCTGGCTCCCTTCTGCAGCAGGTACTTTATGGTTGGCAGCGAGGCCTGGATCCTGGTGTCGTCCCGGATGTTCAGGTTTTCATCCAGGGGGACGTTAAAGTCCACCCGCAGGAAGACGGTCTTGCCTTTGACTTCGATTTCTTCCACGAATTTCATTTTTTCCCCTCCAGGGGTTTATTTCTTCATTATGTACTTGACCAGGTCCACCAGACGGCAGGAATAACCCCACTCGTTATCGTACCAGGCCATGACCTTGACCAGGTTCTTTTCGATGACCTTGGTCGACAGGGCATCGACTATGGCCGAGTGGGGGTTGGACATGAAGTCCACCGAGACCAGAGGTTCTTCGGTGTATTCAATTATCCCCTTGAGTTTTCCGTCGGCTGCCGCTTTCAACGCCGCGTTGACCTCTTCGGCCATGGTTTCTTTCCTGACCACGGCCACCAGGTCGACCAGCGAAACGTTGGGAGTTGGGACCCTGATGGCGATGCCATCGATTTTACCCTTGAGCTCGGGCAGGACCAGTCCCACGGCCTTGGCCGCTCCGGTGGTGGTGGGAATCTGGGAGATGGCTGCAGCCCGGGCCCTTCTCAGGTCTTTGTGGGGGGCATCCAGGATTTTCTGGTCATTGGTATAGGCGTGAATGGTGGTCATGAAACCCTTTTCGATACCAAAATTTTCATGAAGGACCTTGGCTACCGGGGCCAGGCAGTTGGTGGTGCAGGAGGCATTGGAAATCAGGTGATGCTTGGCCGGGTCATAGGCTCCTTCGTTGACGCCGATGACGATGGTGATATCAGGGTCGGTGGCCGGGGCCGAGACTATTACTTTCTTGGCTCCGCCGATTTCAATGTGCTTTAGGCAATCCGGTCTCTTGGTGTATTTGCCCGTGGACTCGATGACCACGTCCACACCCAGGTCTTTCCATTTCAGGCCGGAAATATCCTTTTCGGCCAGGACCTTGATGGGCTTGCCGTTCAGCAGGATGGAGTCCTCGGTGGCCCTGATGTCTTCTTTTAGAGGGCCGAGCACCGAGTCGAACTTCAGCAGGTGGGCCAGGGTCTTGGCGTCGGTAATGTCGTTGACCGCCACGTATTCCAGCTCCGGGTCTTTGTAGGAAGCCCTGAGCATGTTGCGACCTATCCGTCCGAATCCGTTTATTCCTATCCTTATAGTCATAGAAAACCTCCTTTCTTATTTTTCTGATAATAAATTTGAGTTTATAAAAATTTATCACAGATGGCGGGTTTTGGCAATCAAATATGACCGGGCCTTGAAGTCTTCAGGCCAGCCCGACTGCTTCTGTAAAAATAGAACCTGGATCAGGGGCGATTCTGGAATTATGTTCCCGCTACGGGTGGCTTTATCCCCGTTCATTTTTTATGATAATATTCTTTAAGACCGAGGTGAAAGATGAAAATCCTGACCGCTGCCCAGATGAGAGAGATTGACCGGATTGCCATCGAGGAAATTGGAATCCCCGGCCCGGTTCTGATGGAAAACGCTGGACTGCAGGTCGCGGCCGTCCTAAGGAATGAACTGGGCATGGAGGCCGGGATGAGAGTGGTGGTGGTGGCCGGAAAGGGCAACAACGGCGGCGACGGCCTGGTGGTGGCCCGGCATCTCCACAACCAGGGTGTCGACTGCCCGGTCTTGCTTGTCGGTAGAATCTCTGAGGTCCGGGGCGATGCCGCCTTGAACCTGGAGATTGCCCGAAAGATTGGCCTGCAGGTTATCGAGGTCGGAGACGAGGCCGCCTGGAAGAAAGCCAGGCAAATCCTATCAGAAACGCCGATAATTGTTGATGCCCTGTTTGGAACCGGTCTGTCCAGCCCGCTCCAGGGTTTATACGCCAGGGTGGTCCAGGACATAAATGATTCTGGAGCCTTTGTGGTCTCAATTGACATTCCATCGGGCCTGTCTTCAGACACATTTGAACTCATCGGGCCCTGTGTCCGGGCTGACCTGACGGTGACCCTGGGGGCACCCAAGGTGGCCCATTTCTTTCCGCCAGCCGAAGACTATGTCGGCGAGCTGGTGGTGGCTGACATCAGCCTGCCACCCTTTTTATTCGAACGTCCGGGATTGAACCTTGAACTGGTGGAACTGGAGTCCCTGGTCCCATACTTTCAGCCCAGAAAGCGCGATACTCACAAAGGCACCTATGGTCATTTGCTGGTCATTGCCGGCTCGCGCGGCAAGACCGGGGCAGCGGCCATGGCCGGCCGGGCCGCCCTGAAAATGGGGGCGGGACTGGTTACCGTGGCCACGGCCGGGAGCTGTTTGCCCGTGGTGGCCCGGAGCATGCCAGAGTTGATGACCGAGCCACTTCCGGAAACAGACCGGGGCACCATTTCGGAAGAAGCTTTGGGGCGGGTGCTGGAATTAATTAAGGGCAAGGATGCCCTGCTGCTCGGGCCCGGTCTTTCCACCCATCCTTCGACCGAGGCCTTTGTCCTGAAGTTACTTGGCAGACTCAAGAATTACCGGAATCCGCTGGTGGTCGATGCCGATGGATTGAATATCATTGCCGCCAGGCCTGAATTGCTATCTTCATTTCCCGAAAAGACCATTCTGACCCCGCACCCGGGCGAGTTTTCCAGGCTCAGTGGCCTGGACACTGCTGAAATCCTGAGAAGGCGCCTGGAAATAGTTCCGGAATTTGCCAGGAAGCATAAGGTACACCTCGTTTTGAAAGGATACCGGACACTCATCGCTTCTCCGGAGGGGAAGGTCAGGGTCAACCCGACCGGAAACCCGGGAATGGCTTCTGGCGGAACCGGAGACGTCCTGGCCGGTCTTCTGGCTTCGGAAGCCATGCAGGTTAAGGACCTGCTTCAGGCGGCGGTCAATGCCGTTTTTATTCACGGGTTGAGCGGGGACCTGGCCGCGGAAAAAGTAGGAGAAAAAAGCCTGACCGCCACTGACCTGATTAAGTTCCTGCCGGCAGCCATCAGGTTCGTGGCCAGCGGTGGAGAAGATGACTCGGAAATCGGTTGAGCTGGAAATCAGGACCAATTCAGAACAGGAGACTTTCCAGCTGGCAGAAAATCTGGCCCGCGAGCTCCGGGGTGATGAACTGGTCCTGATCACCGGGGAACTGGGAGCCGGGAAGACGGTTTTTGTCAAGGGACTGGCTTCTGGCCTCGGGGTTAAGGCGGTCGATTCGGTCTGCAGCCCGTCTTTTACCCTGGTTAATATTTACAGCGGGCGAGTGGACCTCGTTCACGTCGACCTATACCGGTTGGAAGACCCGGAGGAAATCGCCGACTTGGGGCTCGAGGATTACCTGGAAAGCGGGGTGGTGGCCGTGGAATGGGCGGAAAGGCTGCCGGCGGATTTCCGGTCCGGAAGAATGATAGAAATTTCCATCGCCGTTGAAGCCGATGACAGCAGGTTGATTAAAATCAAGACTTCGGAGGTTTACCTCAGTCTTGAGAATCAATAAAATTAATTAACTGGAGAAAATCCCTGGACGAAAGGAAACGTTCATGAAGGACCTGAAGGCTCTAATCTATGACGTGCCGGATTTTCCAAAGCCGGGAATTGTGTTCAAGGATATAACCCCGGTAATCCAGGACGCCGAAGCCTTTAACCTGGTCATTGATTTGATGGCCGAGGTGGCCAGGAGGTATTCGCCGGACCGGGTGGCGGCCATCGAATCCCGGGGATTCATTTTCGGGGCGGCCCTGGCCAGGGAACTGCGTACCGGGTTCAGCCTGATCAGGAAGAAAGGCAAGTTGCCCCGGCCGACGCTGAGCCTCCGGGCGCCAAATGAATACGCGGTGGAATATTTCGAGGCCCACCTGGACAGCATTCAGCCCGGGGAAAGGGTGATCATGGTCGATGACCTGATTGCCACCGGTTCTTCGGCCATAAGCGCCATTGAACTGGTCCAGAAACTCGGAGGCCGGCCGGTGGCCTTCGTGGCCCTGGTGGAGCTGACCTTCCTGGAAGGAGTTAAGAAAATAACCGAGGCTCATGCCGAAGTTCCGGTATTTACCCTGGTCAAGTTTTGATGTCGGTTGCCTGGCTGGAACGAATTTTCTGTTTTTATAGATTTCCAAGGATGTTGTTAATTTGTTCTGGCCATAGGCCGGCCGTGGCCTGGCCTGCCGGCTGGAGGACGCAGAAGTTAACGCGAAAAAGGAGGGGCGATGACTGAGACCCTGGAAAAGATTTTTCAGCTTCAGGCCAACCAGACCAGCCTCAGGAAAGAACTGCTGGGCGGGCTGACCACCTTCATGACCATGTCCTACATCATTTTTGTTCAGCCGGCCATCCTGGGACAGACGGGAATGGACAGAGGTGCGGTCATGGTGGCCACCTGCCTGGCCAGCGCCGTGGCCACCCTTCTGACAGGACTGCTGGCCAACTATCCGGTAGCCCAGGCCCCGGCCATGGGGCACAACGTTTTCTTTGCCGTCACCGTCTGCGGACTGATGGGTTATTCCTGGCAGGTGGCCCTCGGGGCCAATTTTATTTCCGGGCTAATTTTTACCATCCTGGCCTTGTTAGGGGTGGCGGGGAAACTGGTGGAAATAATTCCCGACAGCCTGAAAAACGCCATCGCTGCCGGCATCGGGCTGCTGATTGCCATTATCGGCCTGGAGTACGCGGGCATCGTGGTCTCCGCACCCGGGGTGCTGGTGGGGCTGGGAGACCTGGGCAGCAAGCCGGTCATCCTGGCCTTCATAGGGCTCCTGGTAATTTCGGTCCTGATGGCCTGGAAGGTGCCCGGGGCTCTGCTGTGGGGAATACTCATAACCACGGTCGTCGGCCTTCCTCTCGGAGTGGTCAAGTACCAGGGAGTGGTGGCTGCTCCGCCATCCCTGGCCCCGACCCTGTTCAGGCTGGATATAGCCGGTGCCCTGAAAAGCGGCCTGATACCGATAATTTTTGTTTTCTTCTTTCTTGATGTATTTGATACGGTCGGCACCCTCGTCGGGGTCTGTGGCCCGACCGGATTCTTCAAAAACGGGAAGCTGCCGAAAGCCAACCAGGCCATGCTGGCCGACGCCGCCGGCACTGTCATCGGAACTCTTCTGGGCACATCCACGGTCAGCAGCTACATTGAAAGCTCCACCGGTATTGCCCAGGGAGCCAGGACCGGGCTGGCCAACCTGATGACCGCGCTGCTCTTCCTCGGGGCCCTGTTCCTGAACCCCCTGGCCGCCATGGTGGGCGGGAGCTTTGTCTACAAGGACCAGGTCCTGCATCCGGTCATAGCGCCGCCACTGATCATCGTCGGCTTCCTGATGATGAAATCCGTGGCCCGGATAGACTGGGAGGATGTCAGCGAAGCCATACCGGCCTTTCTGACGGTGGTGGTGATGCCCCTGGCGGTCAGCATCACTGACGGAATGGCCTTCGGGTTCATAAGCTATTCCCTGATCAAGCTGGCCAGGGGCGAAGGCCGGAAAGTGCACTGGCTGGTTTATTTGATATCTTTCCTGCTGGTAATCAGGTATTTTATCAGGTATGTTAGCTGATCAAGCAGTACCGGTCAGGAATTCATAAGGTTAATATGTTGAAATTCAACCCCGGCCCCCGGATTATGAAGGGCCAGGGGAAGCTTATTGAAATCGGAGTCGGAGAAATATGATGAAGAGGCAGAAGAGCTGGAAGTGGCTAATTCCTACTATTTTAGTAGGATTTATGCTGAACTGCGCCCCGGGGATTAAGGTCCAGGATGAAACCGGCCGTTTCCCCGGCGACCGGAACTGGGTGGAAAAGACCATCAGGAAGATGACCCTGGATGAAAAGATAGGTCAGCTGGTGGTGGCCCGTTATACCGGTGAATTTTTCAATTACGACAGCCCCTACCTTAAGAACCTGGAAGAGCTGGTCAGGAAGTATCACCTGGGCGGTTTGATTCTTTTCGGCGGAGAAGCCCTGGAGACCGCCTATTTTACCAACCATTTTCAGAAACTGGCCAAGGTCCCCCTGCTAATAGCTTCGGATTTGGAAAGGGGAGCGGGCAACCAGGTGACCGGGGCCACCCTTTTCCCGCCGCTGATGGCCCTGGGAGCGGCCGATTCAGACGAGCTGGCCTACGAGATGGGCCGGATAACAGCCATAGAAGGCCGGGCCCTGGGAATCCACATGACCTACGCCCCGGTCGTCGATGTTAACATCAATCCTGATAATCCAATCATCAATACCCGCTCGGTCGGGGAAGACCCGGAGCAGGTGGCCAGGATTACCCGGGCCTTCATCCGGGGTTGCCAGGGCCACGGGATGATGGCCACGGCCAAGCATTTTCCCGGTCACGGCGACACCGACCAGGATTCTCACAGCCTGCTCCCGGTGATAAAAGCCGACCAGGACCGGTTGAAGAGAGTCGAGTTATATCCCTTCCAGTCAGCGATAGAAGCCGGGGTGGACTCCATCATGACCGCCCATCTTTACATTCCGGCTCTCGAGCCCGAGGAAGGTCTACCGGCCACCCTGTCCCCGCGCATCATGACCGACCTGCTCAGAAAGCAGATGGGATTCAAGGGGCTGATTGTCACCGATGCCCTGGAAATGCGCGGCATTACGGGCTATTTTGGCGACGAAGAGGCTGCGCTCCGGGCCCTGAAGGCCGGGGTGGACCTGCTGCTTCTTCCCCTGGACCCGGTCAAGGTCATCGAGCGCCTGAAGCAGGCCGTGAAGAGCGGAGAACTGCCGCTTGCCCGGGTGGAGGAATCCCTGAGGCGGGTTCTTCTGGCCAAGACCAGGCTGGGGCTGCATCGCCAGCGCTATGTCAGCCTGGAGCGCCTGCCCCTGGTGCTGGGAAAGCAGGAATTCAGGGAAATAGCTAGGAAGACATTTTCTTCGGCCATTACCCTGGTGAAGAACGAGGGCAACCTGCTGCCGGTGAGAAAAGATAAAAAGGTCGTGCTCGTTTCACTCAGCAGCGACCCCGGTGATTACTATGCCGGGCGAAGGCTGGCGACCGAACTGGCCGGCCGCCTTCCCGGTATCCGGGTTTTCTATGCCGACGGCGATACCGGCCGGGAGAAACTGGATGAAACGCTGTCGGCAGCCTCGCAGGCTGACCTGGTGGTGGCTGCCCTTTTCTCCAGCCTCAGGTCGGGCAAGGGCACGGTTGACCTGGAGCCGGTTCAGGTGGAATTTATCAGGCAGCTAAAAGTGGCCGGGGTCAGGGTGGTAGCCCTTTCCTTTGGCAGTCCGTATTTTTTAAGGCATTTTCCCGAGGTTGATGGCTACCTGTGCCTGTACCGCAATACACCCGAAACCCAGGAGCTGGCGGCCATGGCCCTGACCGGTGAAATCAGGCTTTCCGGGCGGCTGCCGGTGTCACTGCCCGGGCTTTATCCGCGCGGCCACGGCCTGGTCCTGGAAAAAATCGAGGAGGCAAAATGAAATACAAGAATCTCGGTCAGACCGGAATTAAAGTTTCAGAACTCTGTTTTGGAACCATGTCCTTTGGCGCCGAGGCCGACGAGAAGACCTCGGCTTCGATGTTTGCTTACTGCCGGGAAAAAGGGATTAACATCTTCGATTGCGCCGACCTTTATGCCAAGGGTCGCTCCGAAGAAATCCTGGGCCGGCTGGTCAAGGACTGCCGGGAAGAGGTCGTAATCACCAGCAAGGTTTATTTTCCCACCGGGCCTGATATTAACGCCATGGGGGCCAACCGCCGGCACATTATGTACGCGGTCGAAGGCAGCCTGCGGCGCCTGGGAACGGATCGAATCGACATTTACTTCATTCACCGCTTCGACGATATCACCCCGCTCGATGAGACGCTGAGAGCCCTGGACGACCTGGTCCACCAGGGAAAGATTCTCTACATCGGCCTGAGCAACTTCAGCGCCTGGCAGGTGGAGAAAGCCATCGGCCTGGCCACCCTCCATGGCCTGGCCCCGGTGGCCTGTATCCAGCCCATGTATAACCTGGTCAAGCGCCAGGCCGAGGTCGAGATTCTGCCCATGGCCGAGGCCGAAAAGCTGGGTGTCCTGGCTTACAGTCCACTGGCGGCCGGTTTGCTTTCCGGAAAATACGGCCGGGATAAAAAACCGGCATCGGGACGGCTGGTGGACAACAGGATTTACCAGGTCCGCTACGGCCAGGACTGGACTTTTGAAGTGGCCGAGAAATTTACAGAATTTGCCCGGTCGCATGGTTACCACCCGGTCAGCCTGGCCATCGCCTGGGTGGGCGGCCATCCGGCCGTTACCGCTCCGATCATCGGTGCCAGGAATGTTGACCAGCTCAAGGACGCCGTGGCCGCGGCCGAGATTGAAATGACCGAAGAACTGCGACGCGAAATTTCCAGCCTGTCTCCCGAGCCGCCCCCGGCCACCGACCGCTCCGAGGAAAAAACCGAGACCCACTTCCCAATTCGCCGCTAAGACGGAAGGAATCGGGCTTTTTCGGATCCTGGGCCGGTTGCAAATTCTAACCTGTCAGGGATCTGAGCAGACGGGCCCGATTTCTTTCCCAAAAGCTCAATTATCTTATTGAAAAGGCAAGCCGTCTTATACACCTGTAAAAAAATAGAACTGGGCCTACCAGATTTTTAATTGGTCGTTCTGTACTGTGCCTCGAAGCGGTGCCAGGTGGCCGGGCAGCCGTTTAACGTGAACTTCAGAATCAACGACTCCAGCCTGAAAAAATGTGGCCCGGCCAGGCCGAAGGAAAAAAGATTGTGGTGTTCCGATGTAAATAATTTGCAATCTTCAGCCCGGTTTAATAGCATAATGCTGCCCGGCCTGAGAGCTCCCAGAACGCAGGAAATTCGGGACTGTATCAGTTGCTTGAAGCCGGGTTAAATGAAATCAGTCCAATAGAGGTTTGGCGAGATGAAAAAGTTCTTAACTTATTCTCCAGTCTTTTTTTGTCTTATCCTGCTTTTACTGGTTTCCGGCTGCCGGGAAGAAAAAGTTTCCGGCCCCGGAAAGGAAACGGTCGGGGTTGATTTTTCCGGCCGGATGGTGGTGCCGGTTAACCAGGTCGTAGAACCTTACGGCCTCCAGGTTCAGCTACCCGGCCTTCGCCCCCAGGGCCTGGCCCTCTCGCCCGATGGGAAGCTGGTAGCAGTATCGGGGAAGAGTAATGAGCTGGTGATAATCGACCCGGTTGACCTGAGGATCAAGCAGAAAGTACCGCTTCCCCCGGAGAGCCAGAACGAGCCGCTGCCCGAGACCGTCTCCGAAAACATCCTTGAACCCGACACCAAAGGCCAGCTCAGTTACAACGGGCTGGTTTTCTCACCGGACGGAAGCCGCATTTATCTAAGTAACGTCAACGGCAGCCTCAAGGTCTTCACGGTCCATTCTGATGGCCAGGTCCGGCCCTCTCACACCATTCTTCTGCCACCGGCCAAGGCACCCAGGAGAGAGGAAGAAATTCCATCCGGCCTGGCTTTCAGCCAGGACGGGAAAAGACTCTATGTCTGCGGCAACCTGTCCAACCAGCTCCTGGAGATTGAAGCGGCCACCGGGCAGGTGTTAAGAGCTTTTCCGGTCGGCGTCGCCCCGTTCGAAGTGGTGGTTAAAGGAAATAAAGCGTACGTCAGCAACTGGGGCGGCCGCCGTCCTGGCCCGGATGACCTGGTCGGTCCGGCCGGCCGGGGGACCGTGGTCAGGGTTGACCCGGAAAAATTTACCGCCAGCGAGGGCTCGGTCACCGTTATCGACCTTGCTTCGGGACAAATAATCAAGGATATCATAGTTCATCTGCATTCTTCGGCCCTGGCCCTTTCGCCTTCCGGACGGTACCTGGTCTGCGCCAACGCTGCTTCAGATAACCTCAGCGTCATCGACACGGAAAAAGACGAGGTGGTTGAAACCATCTGGGTCAAGCGCAGCCCGGCCGACCTGTTCGGGGCTTCACCCAACGCCCTGTGCTTTATGCCGGACGGCAACACACTGCTGGTGGCCAACGGGACACAGAACGCCGTGGCCGTGGTCGACTTTAGGCCTAAAAAGAAAAAATCGCAGCTTAAAGGACTCATCCCGGCCGGCTGGTTTCCAGGTGTCCTGGCCTGGGATAAGAACCTGAACCGGCTATGGGTGGCCAACATTAAAGGACTGCCCGACCGTCCGCGAACCGAAGACTCCACCGGGCGGACCGGTTTTAATACCCATCAATACTACGGGTCTCTTTCGGTCTTCAATCTGCCGGCGAAAAAAGAGCTGGCCCGGCTGACGGAAAAAGTCCTGGCCAATTACCACCGGGAAAGAATCAGCGAGGCCCTGAAAAAACCGAGGGCCGGGGCCCGGCCCAGGCCGGTGCCAGAAAGAATTGGCGAGCCGTCACTCATCAAGCACGTGGTCTATATCATCAAGGAAAATCGCACCTACGACCAGGTCCTGGGTGATGTGCCCGAGGGCAACGGCAACCCCTCGCTCTGCATCTTTGGAGAAGAGGTCACTCCCAACCAGCACCGCCTGGTCAGGGAATTCGTCCTGCTGGACAACACCTACTGCAGCGGCATCCTCAGTGCCGACGGCCACCAGTGGTCGACCACCGCCTTCGGCACAGATTACCTGGAAAAATCGTTTGCCGGCTGGCCCCGGAGTTACCCCGACGGCATGGGCCCGGACGAGGTTGACGCCCTGGCCTACGCTCCCAGCGGTTTCATCTGGGATAACTGCCTGAAGAACGGAGTCAGCCTCTGGGATTTTGGTGAATTTGCCATGCCAGACTGCGGCTGGGCTGACCCCAAACGCCCGGGCGAACCAGGCTGGCTGGATTTCTGGCATGAGTACCTGCACGGAAAAGGAGAGGTCAGGATTGGCAGCCAGCCGGCGATTCCTTCCATCACCTCCTTCACCTCGACCGGCTACGTCGGCTGGAACATGAATGTCCCGGACGTCTGGCGGGCCCGTTTTATAAAAAACAAGATCAAGGAATGGGAAGAGAAGGGAGAAATGCCCCAGCTGGTCCTGGTCTGCCTGCCGGTGGACCACACCAGCGGGACAAAGGCCGGAATGCCCACGCCCCGGGCGGCTGTGGCCGATAACGACCTGGCCTTTGGCCAGATCGTCGAAGCCCTGAGCCACAGCAGTTTCTGGAAAGAGATGGTGATAATAGCCATCGAGGATGACCCGCAGAACGGCTTTGACCATGTCAGCGGCTACCGGACCACGGCCTACATGGCCGGGCCCTACGTGAAAAGGGGCGTGGTCATCGGCACCCATTACAATACCACCAGCGTCTTGCGGACCATCGAACAGATCCTGGGCCTGCCACCCATGAACCAGTTCGACGCCACGGCCACCCCGATGTTCGATTGCTTCACTGACGAACCGGATTTCAGGCCCTATACAGCGGTGCCTAACCGCATTCCCCTTGATGAGTTAAACCCCGAGCCGAAGAAGATTAGCGATAGACTTCTTAGAAAAAATGCCATGGTCTCAGCCAGGCTTAATTTCCGCAGGATTGATGCCTGCCCGGAAACTGTGCTCAACAAGATTATCTGGCATTCAGTCCGGGGCCCGGCCGAACCCTACCCGGACTGGGCCGTGAGCGTGGTCCAGGATGATGACGACTGAGGACGGATAATCATCCCCGAAGAAAAGGAATGATGCCCGCGAGGCCGGCGAAATTGGTTTGGAGGCCAGACTGAAGCATGGCCAGAATTATTTGCTTCTCATAAGCCGATATCGGGTCTGGTCAGTCGGGCAAGAGCTATTTCTTTTTTCTGCTGTTTGCGTGCTCGTAACTATGTCAGGTTATATGACCTCTTTTGGTTGCATGGTTTATTTGGCCAGTACCTTTATCGCATCGGTTGTCAGCGGATGAAAGTGTTGAACAGCAGCTTGAACGTCCCGTGGGTCTGGGCCCGGTGCTGGGCCCTGAGTCCTATCAAGATTACCTGGCCCTGCCCGTAGGCAGCTTCTACCATGGCTGCCTTCTTGCTCAGGTATTGCTCGCCGATCAGCCAGCCGCTCTGGAGAAGCTCCCGCTCGGCATAACGAACAACCACCCGGTATTTTTCGCTGTCGTTTCCCGGCAGAATTTCATAGGCCGGGCTGCTGAAAAACAGGACCAGAGCTTTTTCCGGAAGACCGTAGGCCAGGGGATTGAAGTTGTCGATGGTAGCTTTCAGGGTTGAACCGGGACAGAAAAATTCTTTGGGATCAAGCTCGACCACCACGTTTCTCAGGCGAAGTCCGAGTTTTTCCACGGCAAAATCGCCGGCCGCTCCCAGGCAGACCAGGACACCGCCACGGTTAATGAATTCCTTCAGCCTGTCCAGGCCATCCTGGCCCAGGCCGCTTCGGTACTCTGGCGGGTAATTAGCCCGACGCCTTGAGGAAGATTCCTGTCCTTCGCCCATGATCATGGCCGTCGAATCGGCCGGGAGAATGAGCAAGTCAATTTTTTTGGCCAGCTGACCGCTCTTGATGTCGGCGTCCATGATGGTGACATAAGGGAGATCGAATTTTTCCAGGAGCAACCTGGTCCAGCCTTCATCGGCGTTCCCGGTGTAATAGCGCTGGTAAAGACCAACCCGGAGACGGCGTACCCGGTGGGTGCCTTCTGCCGGCAGCGAGTTAAGCGGTTGGAAATCGACCCCGGTTCTGGCGGCAATGGACTCCAGCACCTGAGCTGGGGCCTGGGCAATCAGGAAGTCCCCCGGGTTGAGTTCTTCAGTTTTCAGGTCAGCCCTCAGCACCTGGATCTTGTTATCCAGGAGCAGACTGACCGCGGTGAAAGAATCGTTGAGTCGGCCGTCCAGCCGGTACCCGGCCGCTCCGGCCCGGACCTGTCCGCTGACTTTGACCGGTCCGCTCATAGGCTCCAGCCTGGCTTCCGGCAGGTCATCCAGAGGGTCAACCCTGACCCCCATGAACTCAGCCATGGTATGGGTAGCCAGGTCGTAGGGACGCTGCGGATTGCCGTCGCGGGAACGGGTCCAGTAATTGTCAGGATATAATGTCCGATTCAGCAGGTTCATGATCAGGCCTCTCTTGGGCTGGGCCAGGGAGACCAGGAAGGAACCGGCCGGGTAGATAACCCCATCAATCTGGAGTTCTGAAGTCAGGCGATGGATTTCTATTCCGCTCTGGAGCAGGGTGTTGACCAGCTTGATGGCGGTCAGGCGGTCGTGCTGTTCGGCCGGGATGAGGAAAGCCCGGGGTTTTTCGCTGGCCCCGCGCTCGGTCTGCCTGGCGGCTTTGAGGTAAGCGTTGTAAAGGAGAGTTTCCCGGTGACGGGCGGCCAGGTCCAGGACGGCCCAGGCTGAGATTTTCTGCTGCTCGACGATATCCCGCAGGCGCCACCAGCCGCCTTCCCAGGGATGGGGGAAGTTGCTCTGGGCTTCGTAGGCCGGAAACTGCAGGGACTCGGCCCGGAGCTGGTCGGGCTGGATGAAAAGCGGGCTGGCGATGCGGGCGCTGGCCGATTCGGTCAGCATGCCGACGATGTTGTGAAAGGGAGTTATCCAGTGCCAGCCAAAGTGGCCCCAGCCCGGGAACATGGCATCGTTGATGATCCCGGTTTTCCCGGCTTCCTCCAGCCGGTAGGCGATGTGGCCGCCGAACCAGGACAGCTCCCGCCACAGGAGCGGGTCGGCATAAGGACGTATCGGGTCGCAGTAGGGAGGAACGTAAAGCCGGGCCCCATAGCTTCCCATGTGGTGGTGGTCAACGTAGGCCTGGGGCTTCCATTCCTGGTAGAGAATGCGGGCGGCGTAAGTTGATTCCTGGAGGTTGAGAAAGTCGCCGTCGCGGTTGTTATCGTGACCGGCATACTTGTGGTAGAGGTAGGGCGGGGAAGTGCCCTCGTACTCGGTGCCCAGGGTCTTATAATACCAATCGGTGACCATTATCTGCCCGTCCGGGTTGAAGCTGGGGATGAGCAGGAAGACAACGTTCTCCAGGATCCTCAGTGTTTCGGCGTCGTTCCTGGAAAGAAGGTCGTAAGCCAGCTCCGGGGACATCTGGGTGCCGCCGATTTCGTCGGCGTGAAGGCTCATCGACTGGCAGACTATGGCCTTGCCCTGGCTGATGAGGAGCGGAATCTCTTCGGGCGGAACCTGCCTGGGGTCGGAGATTTTGCGGTTGATTTCCTTTATTCTTTCCAGGTCGGCCAGGTTTTCAGGCGAGGAAATGATGACCAGCAGGAAGGGATGGCCCATGGTGGTCGGGCCCATGTTGATAACCTTGATCCTGGGGCTTTCTTTTTCCAAAAGGTTGAAGTATTCGACGATTTTATCCCAGCGGGCAATTTTCTGGTCGGCTCCGAGCTGAAATCCGAAGAAAGCTTCCGGTGTGGTTATTTTTTCTTGGCTTTCTTGGCCCGCGGATGCGGCGACGGGGAAGATTGATAGCGCCGAGATAATTAAGAAAAGGATAAGCAGGCTGAACTGACGTTTAATATCCAGGCCACTAAAACATTTCCTGGCCTTCTGTCCTGACTTTAAGTTCATTTCCATCCTCCTCTTAGCTTCTACCTAATATCTTCTTATCTTTATTTCAGGCTTCTTCGACAATCTTCAATCCCAGCAGGCTGCTGGTCACTTCCAGTTTTTTCTTCAGGTCGCCGTAGACGGTTACCCGGTGCCAGCCAAAGCGGTCCCACTCGCCCAGGAGCCGGTTGAGGTTGCCCACCGGCTCGGCCGCCAATTTTGTCCGGCAGGCTTTATCTTCTTCCACGTTGCCGGTGGTTACCGCCTGGTGAAGAACAATTTCCCCGGTTTCAGAGTTGAGCTCGAAGGAGGTGACCACTTCTCCGGCCGGAAGGATGGACTGGATGGCCGCTCCTTTTCGGTCCTCCGAATGGTTCCTGATGCGGTAGGGATTGGAGGGACCAGAGGGGCCAAAGACCCTGGTCGGGGCAACGCAGTGAGCGTAAATGATTTTATTCTGGGAAGTATCTATGACAGGGTCGGAAATGTACCCGGGCCGGCCGGCCAGGTAACCGGCCAGGAGCATCATGGTGGTGGAAGGAACATCACCCTCGCAGGCTCCGACCAGGCCGTCGTCGTTGAGCTGGCAGAAACCGAGACAGGGATAGGCCGGGAGTTTCCCGGTGTAAAAAAGATTCAGGCAATCGACGGTTATGGCCCTGGCCCGGTGGGCACGCATCAGGTCCTGCATGGCCACGTACATCAGGCCCGATTTCTTGATTTCTTCTTCTGAAGGCTCCACTACCTTCTCGGCATTTTTTATCCAGGTCCGGGCCCACCTTTCGGCCTGGGCCCGGTCAGCCCGGCGGTAGGCCTCGTTGATTTCAGCCGAGCCAATTTTGATGACCTCGGTACCGAAGAATTCTTTTATTTTCTGGGGGTTTCCCCAGAAGCCGGGGCTGTCGGTCACGTCCAGTATCCGGCTCTGCTGCATTTTCTTAATGGCCGAAAAACAGCCAATGGCTTCGACCGCATCCTCAAACCTGGACGAGGTCACCCCGGCCACCCGGTGTCCGGCCCGCCTGGAGGCTGCGTACTGAATCAGGAACTCGCCCGAGCCGGCATACAGGTCGTCCACCAGGATGGTCGCTCGGCCCGAGGCGGCAATTACCCCGGCTGCCCCGGTCCAGATACCGACCAGGTAGATGACATAACCATCAATCCCGCGGTCGTCTGTCAGCAGGTTTTCGGCTTCTTTCTGGGACTGGACGGTTACCGGAAGAAATTCTATGTCGGGCAGGGCCTTTATCAACCTGGACGTTAGTTCCTTCTTACGGCCCTCATAATCGTAGCCGATGTTGGGCCAGGTGGGCCTGTCGGGCGGGATGTGAGAGAAAACCAGCCTGATTCTGGGCCGGCCGGCAGGTTCAGTCTCAGCCCTGGCGGCCTGGTTCAGGCCGGCCACCAGCTTTTTATTAAGCAGAAAAACCGAGGCCGATCCAGCCAGGCAGGTTCCGAGGAATTGCCGCCGGCTGAAGGTTGAGGGTTTACCGGGACAGTTCTGATAAGAATCTTTCATGGCTCTCTCCTTTCTCTGTGTTCTTTTCATACCACCCGGGCAGCTGGCGGTCAAGCCATAATTTCATTCCGGTCAAGACATGGTATCCAGTCTAATGGGTCTGTTTGGAAGCGGCGCGGTGGTAGTCCGGCCATAGGGATTGGGGTGGAGGAAGCGGGGAGATTTATCAGGTTGGTACTTGAAAAAGC
>JABLWX010000030.1 GCA_013178315.1 Candidatus Aminicenantota bacterium | reverse complement strand
AAGTTGAGGATGGAACGAAAACTCCCCAGACTGGTGGCCTCGTTCCCGGTTATCCAGCTGGAAAAGCTCACCGACCTCTACCCAAAACTCTTCCCCCAACCTGGATACCATGTCTTAACCAACGACCAAGGTTGCCGTGTTTCATAAAAATCAAAAGTGGACGTCAGGGGTAAAATTAAGGGAAAAGTTGCCGTGGCCACACCCAGGGAGTGGCTGGGGAACGGAATATCCAATTTACTTTTTATCTGTTGATTATATAAAATACCTCTAAAATTTAACCGAAGGAGGGCACCATGCACTTCCGCTTGATCAAGCAGGTACTTTTGCTCCTGGTGTTAATAACGTTCTTGAGTCTGCCGGGTCCTGCGGAAACAAAATACCGTCCGGGTCTTGACGCTCTTAACAACGGGAAGTACCAGGAGGCCATTGCTTTTTTCAAAAAGGAAGTTGAAAGAGAGAAGGAAACCGGTGACCTGGCTTCTCACGCTTCCTTTCTACTCGGGTTATCCTATTTCAGGGATGGTCAGTATGCGGAGGCGGTGAAATATCTGAAGAGAGCAATAGACGTACACAAGGAGGGGATGAAGGTCTACCGGCTCGATGATGCCTGGTCTTACTGGCTGGGCAGAGCTTACCTGGCCAACAACCAGCCGGCGGAGGCTATAAGGTACTTAAACGAAGCGGCCGGCTCATCCCTGGCTGATCCCACCAGGAAGTACAACGATATGCCTCCAACCTATTACCAGGTTAAATTTATGAAGGAATACTACATCCCGCTGGCACCGTCCACGTCGGTTTGCTATTTCTGGCTGGGCCGGGCCTATTACTATAATGGTGATTATGAAGCCGGTATTGCCGCTGCCCAGAAAGCCATAGGGCTCAACCCCAAGGACCCGGATTATTATGCCCTGCTCGGGGCCTGCCTCCGCGGGGCCGGGAAATATAATGAGGCCGTGGCCGCTGTCATGAAAGCCATCGATTTTGAACCCAGGAGTTCCTATTACTGGCTTCTGGGCACCATCTACAGGAGCCAGAAGGATTATGACAGGGCTGTAGAATCATTCAAGAGGGCCATAAACCTCGACCCATCCGACCCGGATAATTACCTGGAGATTGCCAGAATATACATGTTGGGGGAAAGGTACTCCGAGGCAGAGGAAATTCTCCAGAAGGCTCCATCTGCTTCTGCAGTTTACATTTTCCTGGCGGAGAGCCGAATGGGGAGCGGGAAATTTGACCAGGCCATCTCGGCCTGTGATGAGTACATTCAGCAATCGATATTTACCGGCACGGGTATTATTTTTAAGATTGAGGATAAATATCCGGTTGTTACCGAAGTGATTCCTTCTTTTCCCGCTGAAAAAAGCGGGGTTCAGCCGGGTGACAGGATAATTAGCATCAACGGGAAACCCACCAGGGGAATTGAAGTGGAAGCGCTCAGGCAGGCCTTAAAGCCGGTCGCCGGCAATGTGGTGAACCTGGAGGTAGAACGCAGAGACCAGAAAAAACCGCTGAGTTTTGCTCTGACCAGCGAATCAAAAATTCATACCTCGGCTTCCATGTGTTATGGAATGAAAAGCCTGATTTTGTTTCTGAATGGCAGTATTGATGAAGCGGTCAGAAACGCCCGGGAGGCCTACAACCTGGACCCGAATGAAATCTGGGCCAGGAGGGCTTTCTGCCTGGCCGGTATGATTGAGGAATCAAAAAAAGGGGGAGGCGGAAACTGGGAGGAAGTGGCGAGGATTCTGTCTGACCGGACTCAGGAACTCGACCGGTTATTACTGTCCATTTGCCAGGCCAGGGCCAAAAACTGGGAGAAAGCAGCGGAAAACTTTGGCCAGGTTTCAGAGCAGTTCTTAAATTCAAAAAATGTTTTTTATCAGGGGTACCTGGCTATGGCCCGGGAAGCCATGAAGCCCTACGTTGAAGAAAAAAGACAGAAAATAAAATCCCTGGAGGGCAGCAACCGTTACCGAGAGGCCCTGGCTGAATATGCGGCCCTTTTCAATCTATCTTCCGAAGAGGAAAAGAGCGCGCTGAGAAAACGCCTGGCTCAATTAAGGAAGGCGCAGCCGGAAATCTTCGTGCTTCCGGAAGAGGCTCATAAACGGATGATAAGGGCCGAAACCCTGCTGGAGGATAAAAATTACGCCAGGGCTATCCAGGAGTACAAGGATGCGCTGAAGGTTGCTTTCTACCATCCGGATATTTACAAGGCCATGGCCCTGGCCGCGGAAGCCCTGAAGGATTATCGTCAGGCCATAAAGAGTATGACCGCCTACCTGGAACTCAACCCGGAGGCCCCGGATTCCCGGGAATTAAAAGATAAAATTATCAAGTGGGAATTCCTGCTGGAAGAGCAACAGAAAAGGTAAGAATGATAAGAGGGGACACCTGCTGGTGTCCCCATATTTTCTTATCTGTTATTTATTTTCGCCGATTTCCGCCATATGGGGAAAAATTCGGGGACACTTGCAGGTGTCCCCTCTTATTTTATGGTGGGGTCTTCCTTGAGGCCGAGCTTTTTATAAAGGTCGCGGCGGCCGGCCTTGTCGGCTTCCATTATCTTCCTGGCGTACCTGGCCACCACTTCGGCTCTGGCCCGTGGCACCACGACCACCCCATCGCCGTCGGCCACGATCACGTCACCGGGAACGACCAGCACGCCGCCGCAAACCACGGGCCTATTCACCGATTCCAGTTCGTTCCGGCCTGGCCTTATGCCTCGCCCCGGCTTCCTGAAATAGAGGGGAACACGCTCGACGATTATTTCGTCGGTGTCCCTGGCGGTGGCGTCAGTCACCACTCCCACGCATCCCAGCCTCTTCCATTCGAGGATGTTGTAGGAGCCAATCGAACCCACGTCGGCACCGGGCGCATCTTCGATAACCAGGGCGGTTCCTTTGCGAATCAGCCGCGTGAACAGCTCTCCCGAGAGCCGTTCGTACCAGTCGCCGGCCCAGCGGTCGTAATCCTCGGTGGACCTGGACCCGGCCGGCGGTTTCTGGGTGGGCACGTATCTGGCAGTGACCGCTATGCCCACGAAGCGGTGGGTGAAGCGCGTTGTGTCGCGCCATAGCGGGTGGATGTCCGGGTCCATGAGCCCGATATTCTGCAGCCCGACCGCGTCCATCCCGTCCACGACGTCGGCCACCCGCAGCCCCTTGAATAGCTCCAGAAGACGCTGGTCTTCGGCCTCTGAGTAAACCGGTGTCGGTATGAAATTCATACCCAGGCGCAGGGCCTCCGTCGTGCTGGCTTTTTCCTCCAGGACCTGGGCCGGGGCCTGGATATTGAACAGCAGGGCAAGGCTGACTAAGAAAACATTGGTTAGATATTGAACGTGGATTTTCATTTTTTCCTCCCTTTTTCATGGGCTTTATATATCGCCATCCTGAGCGGTGTCAAGGATATTAAGGATAGGGGTGGGTAAGGGGTGGTCTCGGCTTTTTTCATCTCTATCGCACTAAAAATCTGTCCAGGCAATGACGGTTCTTAACGGGTACCCTAGCTCGACTAACAGGCAGGAAACAAGTTTCCCTCGTCATGGTCCCTGACAAACAGGGGACACCTGCAACTGTCCCCATAATTTTTTATCTGTTATATTATTTTGTCCATTTTCGTCATATGGGGAAAAAGTCGGGGACACCTGCAGGTGTCCCCTCTTAAGGTTGTTTAGCCAGCTTCTTGCGGCCCAGATATACCAGGTTCTTGATCAGGTCGATAGTGGTCATGACGGCGATGAACAGCAGCATGATGATCAGGGCCAGCTTGATATTGGGTAACAGCCTCTCCGGCACCTTTATGGCGAATAAATTGTCAAACGGCTGGCGCAGCAGCAGGCCGATCAGAACCAGCGAGATACAATTGGAAGCAACATCCACCCAGCGTGACCTTGTAAACAGCTTGACCAGCAGCCCCAGCGTGGCCGAGGCCAGCATGGCTATCACGATTAGCGAAATCCGGCGCCCGGCTTCCGGCGTAAATAGGGGTCGCATCTCGACAAACCTGAAGTTTATGATGTTGAGCAAGAATATGGTCTGAAACTTTACGTACAGCCACACGGACAGCCCGGTCAGGGCCGCCATCACGGTCAGCCCGAGCATCATGGCCAGCCGCTTGAGCAACGGGATTCCGGCCGGAGTGGCCACTTCTTCCAGGTCAACGGCTATCTTCGGCCAGGGGAGCCTGACCTCCTTTCCGCTCTGGGTGATCAGGTAGAGCACCAGGGCCACTATACCCAGGTCAGTCAGGAAAGCCGTCGGTAGATACAGCAAAGCCTCACCCACACCCAGCCTGGGAATGAAAATAAGGGGAAAGGCGATGAAGCTCTGATTGAAGATGACCGCTACCACCATGAACAAGAAATGAATTGCAAACAGAAGCCCGGTATATCGGAATAGAAACCGCCGGTAGGCAGGGGCGATGATGGGCCTGCCTTCAACGTATTTTTCTGCCACCCGGCGCGGCGGACCGTAGGCCGCGATAACTTTATCCAGGGCCTCTTCGGTTACCTCGCCGAATTCCTGCTCTGTTTTCTCCAGGATGTGGCTCCTGATTTCGGCCAGGATTTCTTCCCTCTCCTCGCGTTCCGCCAGGAAATGGCTAATTTCCTCCAGGTAGTCGTCAAGCTTTTTATACATGGGCTTTCTCCTTCATGATTCTTTTCAAAATTTCATCCTGCTTTCTCCAGATGTCCAGAAGCTCGTCGCGGAGCTTCCGGCCCGAAGCGGTGATCACGTAAAACTTGCGGGGCCGGTCCTCGCCGAGGTCCCACTTGCTCTTGACCCAGCCGTTTTTCTCCAGCCGCCGCAGCAGGGGATAGAGGGTGTTTTCCTCGACTTCGTAGCCGAGCTCCCGGATGGTACGGACCATGGAATAGCCGTACATCTCCTTTTCGAGCAGGGCCAGCACCAGTACCTGCAAGAATCCCCTGTTCATCTCGGTTTCGAAGTTGGCAATTTCAGGGTTCATGGCTCGCTCTCCTCTGGCCAGGGGCCATATATTGTTTATCGTATATTACCATATGGCGCACTATATAATAAGAAACACACTATGTCAAGTCTTTTTTTATTACTGGATTTCACCTGCTGAGCTCGACCCGCGTGGGTGATTATGGTTGGTGGCGGGCTTACCTGATTGTCGGTTAACCATGCCCGGCCACCCGGAGGGAATTTATCGGGCTGGCACACGCCCCCGCCTCTACCCGGTTACAGGAGAGATATTAATACTGGAATGGCTGAAGAGGGTGGGTCAAAACCCGTCACTCGGTTAAACCGGTTCAAGTCGATGGTTGAGGCGGGCCCAGTTCCCCGGCTGGAGGACTGGCCTGTGGCTCTTACCCGTTCTCGTCGGGGCCAGCGGCGGGCTGGTCCGGGCTAGGCCTCAAATCATTTGCCATCGCCATCAACTGTGATGACGATGGCTCCCTTCCTGCCGCCCGCTTCGGCATACCGGTGGGCTTCGGCGGCCTGTTCCAGGGGGAAAGTGCGGTCTATGATGGCCCTGACCCGGCCGGCTTCTGCCAGCTCCCCGACCAGGGCCAGGTTTTCCGCGCTTTCCCTGGCAAAAGCGCAGACAACTCTTTTTCGGCGGCCGGTCGCTGCCGTGCGCATCATCTGCCAGATAGCTTTCAGCTTGAAACTGGCCAGGAGGTAAAGTCCATCCGGGGCCAGCCTTGGCTTGAGCCTGGAAAAAGAGCTTTTTCCCAGCACATCGAAAATAAGGTCATAAATCATCCGGTCCCTGGCGAATTCTTCCCGGCGGTAGTCCAGGGCCCTGTCAGCGCCGAGTGCCCGGACATAATCAAGCCCGTCCGCGCTACAAACCCCGGTCACCTCGGCGCCATAGTACTTGGCCAGCTGAACCGCCATCGAACCGATGCTGCCCGAGGCCCCGATGATCAGCGCTTTTTTACCCGGGCCGAGCCGGGACCTGCTCAAAAGGCCGGTGGCCATGACCGCTCCATAAGGAATGGCCGCGGCCTCGGCGTAACTCAGGTTGGCCGGCTTGTGTGTTATCGTCCCATTTTCTGGAAGGCAAACATACTCGGCGTATGCTCCCATCTTGGTTCCTAAATAGGCAAATACCGCATCACCCGGCTGGAATTTTCGAACCCGGCTGCCTGTGGACTCGACGCATCCGGCCAGTTCGCTGCCCAGGATTCTGACCTTGGGCTTCTTCCAGCCGAAGCTCAACCTGGCCGGAAAATAGAGCAGGGCCGGCATGTTGAACTGGCGGGCTGTCAGGTGGCCAAAGTTTCGTGCCGTCAGGTCGCCGTAGTTAACAGTTGTGGCCCGCACCCTGACCAGTATTTCGTCGGGTCTCGGCTCCGGCCGGGGAATTTCCTCGAGTTTAAGCACTTCCGGCGGGCCGTACTCTGTGCAGGTTATTGCTTTCATTCAATTCTCCTTACCAGGAATTTTTGGTCATTCGCCTTAATGCGCTGCGCCCGGGACCGACCGTTTCTTGGCCACCATGCCCCGGTTTGTCCCAGGATCATTCACCGGATTTTTTCCTTTTGTGCTCGCAGCTTCTCGGCGAGCAGCGGGACCGGACAGGACCGCCGGCAGGATAGATCCAGCCTCGTTTTGCCTGTTCTCTTTCGGCCCGGTGCAATCGGGCCAGGCCCCGGCCAAAGATTAGTGCCGCGACAAAACACGGGGGCGAACGGCAAGATTAGCAAAAATCAGTCGGCAGGCTTACCTCTCAAAAAACGCCCGGACACAAATCGCACCCGGCGATGGTAGGCTTATTGGGCGAGCTTGTCAAATCCGAATTGCTTCTCTGCCCTCGGCCCGATTGTAGCAAGAGGACATGATTTTTATGTGTTTTTTGTGCCTGGTGACGATAGCCGCATGGGCAAGAGAGCCTAATTGACAGGATGGAAAGGCCAGACTATACTGGACATGGAAGGGGGAAAGCTAACCCAAAAAGAAAGGTATCAGGGTGGCAAATATTCTTGTGGTAGAAGATGATTCCTTTGTTTGCGAATCATTTCTGAACATTTTCCGTAACTTCGGCCACCAGGGGTTGAGTGCGGGTACCAAGGACCAGGCACTGAAAGTTCTCTCCACCACCGACCTTGACCTTGTTTTCTGTGACGTCCGGCTGCCCGATGGCTCGGGCCTGGAGTTGTTGCCAGAGATCCAGAAAACGGCCAATCCTCCTGAGGTCATCGTCATTACCGGGTTTGGCGACCCCGACGAGGCCGAGCTGGCCATAAAGGGCGGGGCCTGGGACTATGTTCAGAAGCCTCTCTCCGTAAACGAGGTCAGACTGGCCATTGAACGCGCCCTGCAATACAGGGAAAAAAAGCAGACTTCAGTAAGGAACCTGGCCCTCGACCGGGATGAGATCATCGGAAACAGCGCCCTTCTTAAACCGTGCCTTGATTTTCTGGCCGAGGCCAGCGGCAGCGAGGCCAACGTTCTGATCTCCGGCGAGACGGGAACCGGAAAGGAACTTTTTGCCAGGGCCATCCATCGCAACAGTCCCAGGGCAGCTTTCAATTTTGTTGTGGTCGATTGCGCGGCGCTGCCGGAAACGCTGGTGGAAAGCACCCTGTTCGGCCACGTTCGTGGAGCCTTTACCGGGGCCGACCGCGCCAGTGATGGTCTGATCAAGCAGGCGGACAGGGGGACATTGTTTCTCGATGAAGTCGGGGAACTTTCGCTCTCCACCCAGAAAACGTTCCTCCGGGTCCTGCAGGAGAAAAGGTTTCGACCGGTCGGGGGAAGCCAGGAGGTCGGAAGCGATTTTCGGCTTATCTCAGCTACCAACCGTGACCTCGGTAAGATGGTCAAGAAGGGAACGTTCCGTGAAGACCTGCTTTTCCGGCTGCGCACCCTGAGTCTTGAATTGCCCCCGCTCCGCCAACTTAAAGATGATCTGAAGGACCTGGTCATCCATTATACCGCCAGGTTTTGCGACCAGTATCACCTGCCGATGAAGGGTTTTTCTTCAGACTTTATCCCCACTCTTCTCTCCTACGACTGGCCCGGAAATGTCCGGGAACTTCTTCAGGCCCTGGAAAAAGCGATTGTCATGGCCCAGGACTCCCCGACACTTTTTCCCAGGCACCTGCCGCAGCACATCCGCATTCACCTGGTCAGAAACTCGGTCGGTCGGAATGGATCCCGGGCTGATGGCTCAGGAAATCAGCTCCCGGCAACCGAGTCCTTGCCGACGCTGGCCGCCTTCAGGGAAGCGGGTTTAAGGGATTTGGAAAAAGACTACTTAATAAGGCTGGCCAGGGACAGCAGCGGAGATGTGGCCAGGGCCTGCCAGGTCTCGGGCCTGTCCAGGTCTCGGCTGTACGCCCTGATGAAGAAATACAAGATTTCTTTTGCCCATTGAACCCGGCGGCGGAGCCGTATTAGTTGCTGTATCCAGAGTGTCAAGAGATCAGGGAGAAGCTTTTCCGGCTTTAGTAAAAAATTCAGACCAGGACTTGACCAGGCCCAGATTACTCCCGGTCAAGAGTTGGCCCGGCGGAGATGGGGATGGCACCATGGCCGGGGCCTTCTTTGATTACCAGAGAATACTGGTTCGGGTGCCTGAGGTTGGCATGATTCTTGAATAAAAGTCTTCGGTAACGAGGTGCTTACACAACAGGTTAGGAAACGGCCGCTCCAGGGAGGCAAGGTGTGGGCCATGAGTCAAGCTAAGGAATCAACAATTATTCAGGGACATTCCGGCCGTCGCCGTGTTATGATCGGAGCCGAGAACAGGCACCGAGATCTCGATCGAAATGAAAGGGAACTCTCCATGAAAAATCAAGCAAGGCCATCTGGCATCTCTTCTATGGGCGATGTTCGCTGGGGGACACATTTCTGCCAGTTTTATCGGGATAAGAAGGACCTGCTGGACATTCTCATCCCTTATTTCCGGGCCGGGCTGAAGAACAACGAGTTTTGCCTGTGGGTCTGTTCCGAGCCTCTCGATGCCGGGGAGGCCAGAAAGGCCCTGGCCAGGGCCGTGCCCGGGTTCGCCTCTTATGTGAAGAGGGGACAGGTCGAAATCCTGCCTTACACCGAATGGTATCTCAAAGGGGGGCGATTTAATTCCAGTCGAGTGCTCAGAAGCTGGGTCGATAAAGTCAACCGGGCCCTGGACCGGGGATTTGAAGGATTGAGGTTGTCCGGAAATACTTTCTGGCTGGAGCGGAAGGACTGGAAACAATTTACCGATTACGAGGAAGAGATAAACAGCGTGGTCACACGTTTCAAAATGATCGCACTTTGTACCTATGCCATAGACAGGTGCGGGGTGGACGAGGTCATCGACGTCATCAACAACCACCAGTCCACGCTGATCCGACGGGGTGGCGCCTGGACCGTGGTGGAGAATTCATCTTATAAGAAGACCCAGGAAGAACTCCGCCAGACCGAGCGCCGGTTCAGGGAGGTCTATGAGCGGTCGCCAATTGGTATCGAGCTTTATGATGCGGATGGGAAGCTGGTGGAAGCCAACCCCTCCTGCCTGGAGATCTTTGGGGTCAGTTCGGTAGACTAGGTCAAGGGATTTCGACTTTTCAAGGACCCGAACCTTTCTCCCGGGGTCAGAAAGCGTCTCAGAAACGGGGAGAGTGTCCGCTACGAGGCTCCCTTTGACTTCGAGAAAGTAAAGAAACACGGCCTTTACAGGACAAAAAAGTCCGGGATCATCTACCTGGATGTATTGATCACGCCGCTCGGCCCCAGGGCAAGATCTGGCCATGAGGGCTACATGGTCCAGGTCCAGGATATTACTGAGAGGGAGCAAGCCCGGCTGGCCCGGATGGAAGCCGAAAAGGTGCTTAACCAGGCTTACGCCGACCTGGAAGATCGGGTGAAGGAGAGGACTGCCGGCCTGGCCAGGGCCAACCGGGAGCTAAAAAGGGAAATAGCCAGGCGCAAGCGACTTCAGGCCGAGGCGGTGGAAAGCGATAAAATTTTCGAGGGATTGTTTTCTTCAATCATCACCCCGCTGGCCCTGCTCGACCGCGAGTTCAACTTCATCCGGGTGAACGAGGCCTACGCCCGGGCCAGCCAGATTCCAGTTTCCGAGTTTCCGGGTCGCAACCACTTTGACCTGTTCCCCAACGAAGAAAACCAGTCCATTTTTGAGAACGTCGTGAGGACAAGACAAGCTTACCAGGTCCAGGCTAAGCCCTTCACCTATCCCGGCCACCCCGAGTGGGGCGTGACCTACTGGGACTGGTCGCTTTCACCCATCCTGAATGAGAAGGGGGAAGTCCGGTTTCTGGTTCTTTCCCTGAACGATGTCAGCGAGGAAGCCAGGGCCCAGGAAAGATTGCGCCAGAATGAACAACTGTTGAGAAACGTCCTTGACGTCCTGCCGATAGGTATCTGGACGATTGATGGACAGGGCAGGATAATACATGGCAATCCTGCCGGCCAGCAAATATGGGGCGGGGCCCGCTATGTCGGCCTGGAGAAGTTTGGAGAATACAGGGGCTGGTGGCTGGATAGCGGGAAGCCAATTGCTCCCGGGGAATGGGCCGGGGCCAGGGCCATCCAGAAGGGAGAGACCTCGATTAACGAAGAAATCGAAATCGAGACCTTTGACGGGAAGCGCAAGATTATCAGGAACTCGGCCATACCCATAAGGAATGCCAGGAACGAGGTGACCAGTACGGTTATCGTCAACCAGGACATCACGGAAGAGGTCAGGTTGCAGCGCCAGATCCGCCAGCAGCAGAAAATGGAAGCCCTGGGGACCCTGGCCGGGGGCATAGCCCATGATTTCAATAACCTCCTGATGCCGATTATCATCAACGCCGAGATAGAGCTTCTCAAGACAGAGGCCGGGAGTTCCACCGCTCATTCGCTTCAATTGATTGTAGAAGCTGCTAGGCGGGGAAAAGATCTGGTTAACCAGATAGTTACCTACGCCAGGCAGAAGGAGCAGGAGAGGCGGCCGGTTGAGATCGCCAAGCTGGTTCGCGAAGCGCTGAAATTCCTGAGGGCTTCCGTACCTGAAAATATTCAGATCCGCGAATCCCTGGTTTTCGGGCCGGTAACCTGCCAGGCTGATCCGACCCAGATCTACCAGGTGGTGATGAATCTCTGCCATAATGCTGCTTATTCGATGCGGGAGACCGGGGGGATCATGGATGTCAGCCTCATTCCCTTCGAGCTGCCCGAGGACCCGACCACGGAGCGTCTCGGTCTGAAGCCAGGCTCCTATGTCAGGCTCAGCGTAAGGGACACCGGGGAGGGGATGAGCCAGGAGGTTATCGAGAGAGTCTTTGACCCCTTTTTCACCACCAAGAAGCCGGGCGAGGGAACCGGTCTCGGGCTGTCGGTGGCCCTGGGAATTGTCAAGAGCAGCGGAGGAGCCATAACGGTGACCAGCCAGCCGGGAAAAGGTTCCACTTTCCATGTCTATCTCCCCAGGATTGAAGCCGGGGCCGAATCCTGCGGCATGGCTAATGAAGCGGTGCCCGGGGGAAAAGAAAGAATACTGTTCATCGACGACGAAGACATCCAGGTGAGAACGGCCATGTCCATGCTGGAATTCCTGGGCTACCGTGTGGTCGGGATGACCAACCCGGAGGAAGCCTTGAAGGAATTCAGAACCCACCCTAAAGATTTCGACCTGGTGATGACTGACCAGAATATGCCCCATCTTACCGGAGAAAAGCTGGCCACCGAAATCCTGAAGATACGTCCGGGCATTCCGGTCATCCTCTGCACCGGTTAC
The DNA here is from genome assembly GCA_013178315.1 of Candidatus Aminicenantota bacterium. Taxonomy (GTDB): domain Bacteria; phylum Acidobacteriota; class Aminicenantia; order Aminicenantales; family Saccharicenantaceae; genus Saccharicenans. The sequence continues at coordinate 17,495 of JABLWX010000030.1, read as the reverse complement.
AGCGAGCTGGTGAACGAAGAAACGGCCCGGGCCCTGGGCATCAGGGAATTTGTAATGAAGCCATTGTCACTTCAGGAAATGGCCAGCACCATTCGCCAGGTGCTGGAAACCTGAGTGAATTAACGGCCGGGTTGTCAGCTGGACCCTCCGGGACCATTAGCTCTGTCTTCCAGTATACAAAGACCTTCAATCTCCGCTTTGGCGCCATCCTTTTTTGGTTCTATCTTTCTCCTGCCATACAGGACAGCGTCCTGCCCGGCAAGACAAAATCTTTCCTGGATGCCCCCAGGCCCTAGGGATTGATGCCAACCAATGGGTTATAAAAGGCTCAATCCCGGGGAAATGGAGTTGGCATGATTCTTGAACTTACTGATTGATAACCGCTTGGAAAAGCCCGTGCAGGGTAAGACCAAAATTTCCAAGGCAAGGAAAGGAGAAGAGTGATGAGAAAGAAGCTGGCAATCTTGATTAGCCTGCTGTTTTTACTGGCCGTGCTTCCCTGGGGAGTCGAAATGGCCCGGGCCAAGCAAACGAAAGGCAAGCCCGCTCTGGCTCAGCAGAGCCGCCTGAAAGCCAAGTTCGAACTCAACGCCCAGAGGAAAGCGGCTGCCGTCCGGTTCAAGCAGCTCCGGAGCACCGGGCGGGCGAAGACCGGGACCTTGAAGACAATGGCCACGGCCATGGCCATGATGGAGCCCGGCGCTTCACCGCATTATTTCGGCCCTTACCCGAACTATGCCAACAGTCCGATGCCGAAAGGCAGCGTGGCCGGCATCGTTGTCGAGGCCGGAGGAGGGGGCTATTCCAGCCCGGTAGTTACCATCGAAGACCTTTACACTGGAATGACCGGAATCACGCCGGCCACGGCCACGGCCGTGGTTGATGCCACCGGGGCCATCTCCGGGATAATGTTGCTGACTCCGGGAGCCGGCTACACCGCGCCCGTCGTCACCATCACGGATCCGACCGGGAGTGGGGCCTGGGCCACGGCCACCATCGGCCCTCCGTTTGTGGGCGGGATCAGAAAATTCATCGATCCGCTGCCCAGCCTTCCCGTGGCCGTTCCGGATACGACTACTTACCCAGGGTCAGATTATTATGAGATAGAGCTTGGCCAGTTCAGCCAGAAGATGCATTCGGACCTGCCGCCGACCCTGCTTAGGGGCTACAGGCAAACCAACACCGTCGGTCCGGCCAGCCAGTTCAATTACATGGCTCCGACCATCGTGGCCCGCCGCGACAGGCCGGTGAGAATCAAGTTCACCAACAGCCTGCCGACCGGTTCCGGTGGCAACCTTTTCATCCCCGTCGACCCAACAGTGATGGGCGCCGGGATGGGTCCCACCGGTGAGATGTACACCCAGAACCGCGCCGCGGTTCACCTTCACGGCAATAATACGGTCTGGATCAGCGACGGAACGCCGCACCAGTGGATTACACCGGCGGGAGAGACCACCGCCTACCCGAAGGGTGTCAGCGTCTACAACGTCCCCGACATGCCGGACCCTGGCGATGGGTCGATGACCATCTATTACACTAACGCCCACAGCGCCAGGTTGATGTTCTATCATGACCACTCCTACGGCATAACCCGGCTCAACGTTTATGCCGGCGAGGCCGCCGGCTACCTGGTGACCGACCAGGTTGAGGAGGACATGATCAACGGGACCAACCTCTCCGGGGTGAATCCCCTGAGTGTCAAGGTCCTGCCCGACCTCGGAATTCCTTTGATCATCCAGGACCGGACATTTGTGGACGCGGCTACCATCCCGTACCAGGACCCGACCTGGAGCTGGGGATCGATGCCCGGCATGCCGATGACCGGCGACCTGTGGTATCCCCACGTTTACATGCCCAACCAGAACCCGGACGACCCCAGCGGAATGAATGCCTTCGGACGCTGGCATTACGGCCCCTGGTTCTGGCCTCCAACCACCAACATCGCTCACGGGCCTGTGCCGAATCCCTACTATGACCCGATCAATGCTCCCTGGGAACCCCGGATGAACCCGGGCGTGCCGCACCCATCGATGGCCATGGAGGCCTTCATGGATACGCCCGTCGTCAACGGCATGGCTTATCCCTACCTCGAAGTTGAGCCGCGGGCCTATCGCTTCCGTATTCTTAACGCCGCGGATGACCGGTTTCTTAACCTCCAGCTTTACGTGGCCGATCCGGCAGTAACCACGTCTGACGGGAGGACGGGTACCGAGGTGAAGATGGTTCCAGCGGTCTTTACCCCCGGCTTTCCCCCGGGCTGGCCGAAGGATGGAAGAGAAGGAGGAGTCCCCGACCCGGCTACAGCCGGCCCGGCTTTTATCCAGATCGGCACCGAGGGAGGATTCCTGCCGGCCCCGGTTGTGCTTCCCATGCAGCCGGTAGACTGGAACATGGACCAGACCAACTTTGACATGGGCCTGGTCAATAAAGGAACCCTCATTCTGGGGACGGCCGAAAGGGCAGATGTCATCATTGATTTCTCAGCCTATGCCGGAAAGACGCTGATACTATATAACGATTCCCCCGCCCCGTTTCCGGCCCTGGACACGCGTTATGATTATTACACGGGCAATCCGGACCAGACGGACGTGGGGGGCACACCAACCACCCAGGCAGGGTATGGACCCAACACCCGCACCATAATGCAGATCCGGGTGGCCAACACCGGGTCAGGCCCGGCCTATGACCTGAATGCCCTGAAAGACGTGTTTGCCAAGACAGCTGACAAGAATGGCGTATTCGAGGTTTCCCAGGACGAGATCATCGTTCCTGAAGCCCGTTATAATTCAGCCTATAACCTGAGTTTCGTTTCTGACCCCTATGTCCGGATTTTCGAGTATACCAAGTCCTTCCAGACAGTTTCCGGCCTGACCGTGCCCGACTTCCCCCTCCAGCCCAAGGCCATGCAGGACGAAATGGGCGAGACCTTTGACCCCGAGTACGGAAGAATGAGTGCCAATCTCGGCCTGCAGCTTCCGTTCAACCCTCCAGGTGCCCAGAACTTCATCCTCCTGCCCTACGCCTCGCCTCCTGTTGAAATCATCAAGAACACCGTCTTCGGGACCCAGATCGGAGAAATGGGTGATGGCACCCAGATCTGGAAGATTACCCATAACGGAGTGGACACGCATACCATTCATGTCCACCTGTTTAATGCCCAGCTCATCAACCGGGTAGCCTGGGACAATGCCATCAGGCCGCCCGAGGCCAACGAGCTCGGCTGGAAAGAGACCTTCAGGGTCAACCCCCTGCAGGACACCATCATCGCCCTGCGGCCGATTTTTCCGGAGGCCGCGCTGCCCTTCGATGTTCCGAACAGCATCCGGCCAATCGACCCGACCATGCCGATAGGCGCTGTTCTGCCGGGAGGTCCCGGTGGATTCAAGGACCCGAACGCTAATCCGGTGACCGTCATCAATCGTCTCATCAATTTCGGGTGGGAATACGTCTACCACTGCCATATCCTGGCTCACGAAGAAATGGACATGATGCACTCCATGGCCTTTGCCGTGGCCCCGAGAGCCCCGATCAATCTCAAGGGGACAGTTACCGGAAATGGCGCCAACCGCAGGGTGATTTTGACCTGGACCGACAATTCGCTTAACGAGACCGGTTTTGTCGTCCAGAGGAGTGCCACGAGCGACAGCCCCTGGGCCACGCTGGCCGGCCTGGCTGCCGATGTTACTACCTACACCGACCCGATCGGAAATACCAACGCTGCTTACTTCTACCGGGTTTTTGCCACCAACACCGTCGGCGACACCGGCACGCCGGGTTTTCCAACGCTCACTGTTGAGTCCGGATATGCCGGTCCCATATCTGTTGGACAGCAGCAGGTTCAACCGCCGGCGGCTCCGACCAACCTGACGGCCACGCTCCAGGCCGGGCCGCAGGTCCTGCTGAACTGGACAGATAATGCCAATAATGAAACCGGATTTGTAATCGAACGCCAGGCAGGAGGCGGAGCCTTCGCTGCCCTGGTCACGGTCGGGCCGAGAAATGGCACCGGCAGTGTCAGTTACACCGACACCTCGGTGGTTACGGCCACCTCCTATGCTTACCGCGTGGCCGCGGCGAATGCGGCCGGAATGTCGGCTTATTCCAACACGGCCAACGTTAACATTCCCGCGCCTGCGGCTGCGCCGACCAACGTCGTTGCCACGGCCCAGAGGGTCGGCAACGGCCCGAATGACCGGATCACGGTGACCTGGACCGACGTCGCCAATGAAACCGGGTACACCATTGAATATGCTACCAACTCAACTTTTACGGCCAATCTGGTCACGACCACGGTTGGGGCCAACGTCACCACCTTCCAGACAGGAAACCTCGCCCGCAACACCGCCTTCTATGTCAGGATCAGGGCCACCAACGGGGCCGGCCCCTCGGCCTGGGTGAATGCCACCCCGTTCCCGATAATTACACCATAAGCCCGAAAGCATGGCCGAAACTCCCTCCCGGGATTTCTCCCGGGAGGGGGCTTCGGACTGCTCATACCTATACCAGATAATCAGTGCCGATTTGGTCTCCAGAGCAGATACATAATTTGTTTCATTATATTTAAAAAGCCAGCTCCCGCATATCTAATTTATTTAAATGATAGGCAAGGTAGATAAGACAAAAGGTGGGGTAAGGGATTCCTGGCTTATCCGGGTGGGAAGTTCATCCGGCGCCCCAGGGCCTGAAAGAGGGAATCGTTGAGGATCAATCGAAAAGGGGTGCAATATTTGTCCAGGCCATGGCTGGACACTTGTCAACACATCCTTCTTCCAGCCATTCGAGAAAGGAGGGCGACCTCCTGAATGGTCTTGGCGCCTCTGCGAACCGCCCGTTTATGGCGCTTCAGGTGCCGAAAAAGAGAAAAAGGATCAAGCAGACCAAGGCCACAAGCAGCGAATGGATGAGGGACTTCATGGTCATTTCTCCTTCGGTCAGGTAGATTTCTTGATAAATTCCCGCAAACGTTCCCGGTACCGCTTGAAGGCTTCCCGCCCGGCCGGGGTAAGGCGGCAGATGGTGAGCGGTATCTTGCCCTTGTAAGTCTTTTCTATCTCGATGTAACCGCTGGCTTCGAGCCGGGAGAGGTGAGAGGACAGGTTGCCCCGGGTCAGCCCGGTTTCGCGCTGCAGGTACAGGAAGTCGGCCTCCTCAACGGCGTTCAGGATGGTGACGATGGTCAACCGGGCCGGTTCGTGGATGATCCGGTCGATATCGGCCAGATAGAAATTTTGCGGGGTCATTGAGGCCTCTCTTCGGGGATCGGATTCCGGCGAAGGTAAAGGCGACAGCCGGCCAGTCCCGAAACAATTAAGGCGACGGCCATAACTGCATAGAACACGGTCAGGGCCTTCATTTCCGGCCAACCCGCTAACCCCAGAAGCACCCCGGCCAGAGCGCTTAAGACGGCGACGCCAGCGACCCGGGCCAGGCCGGAACGCAGGGCGATGAAACCCAGGGCCAGTCCGAAAGCGAGGCCGGAAACCACGGGGAGTATGGCGAGCCCGGCATACCGGTGGGAGAACACCAGTGCTGACAGCGAGGCCAGCATGGCGGCCGAGCCTCCGACGATCACGGCCCTCGCCCGGCGCTTGCCTGCTGGCTGCTTCCGGTAGGATACGTAGCCGGTCCTTGGATACGTCAGTTTCTCCTTTAGGTAACGGGTTAGCTTCTTCATTATCCAGGCCCCAAAAAGGAAGGCAGGCAGGAACCCCACATCAAGCACAAAATTCAGGGTCGACCCCTGGGGAGCCAGGGTGAAGCCCAGGAAGACCAGGGCCAGAAGTAATAAAAAGACTCCCAGGGAGATCTCGAAGATTCCATCCTCGAACCAGTACTGGATAGTTCTTTTCTCAATTTTTTCGAGCTCTGTGACCATTCTTAACCTCGCGGGCTTATTCGGTTTGTATTACAAACAGGTTTGTATTATATTTATTAAAAAGCTTCGTGTCAAGCTTTTTTTGCTTTTTATTCTTGCTACCCCAGATTTGGGACAACCGGGAATTTATATGGATTGATTTTCCTGCAGTTTGGCCTTGAAGGACTTCGGACCGCCAGGGTTCGGGAGACAAGATTCGGAAGTAGCGCGTGAATGAAAAAATACGGCCCAAAAGATGTCAAAGAACCGGCAGATGGTGACAGAGAGAATAGCGGCCCGGTCAGAACCGAAGCGGTCAACCGCCGGGACCCGGTTGACAATATAGCGACAGTAGAATAGTATCGGGGCGGTTCTTAAGATCTGAGGTTCGATTCAGAAAGGAAGGTTACATGGCAAAAATTCTGGCTTACTGCGGGCTGGATTGCGGAGATTGCGAAGCCTACATCGCCACCCAGAACGATGACCGGGCCGGACTCGAAGAGACCGCCCGGAAATGGGCGGAGCAGTTCGGGGCCAGGGACATCAGCGCAGACATGTGCATCTGCGACGGCTGCTCCTCGGGGAAGAGGCTGAGCACGGCCCACGCTGCCACCTGCGCCCTGAGGGTCTGCGCCTCGAAACGGGGAGTTGTGACCTGTGCTCACTGCCCGGATTACGCCTGTGAAATACTGCAGCAGTTCTTTGCCTTTGCCCCGGTTCTCAAGGAAAAGCTGGAGGCGATCAGGAAGGATATTGGGAAGTAGTAAGAAGACTTATCTTTCCAGGATTCCGTACTGGTACACCCTGAAGGCCTATGGCTTCCTGAATGAAAAGCATCCCGGCGGGATGGCGAGACATAAGGAATTGCTGGAAAAAAATGGAAACAGGATAATAGGGCGGGGCAAGAAATACCGGGTAGCCGGTTATGAAAGGTTTCTAACGAGTCAGGTAATCAAGCAACGTTGACTTTTGAAAGGAGAAAATCTTGGTTGAAGAAAGTTTAGCTAGTGCGGGAAACGGAGAGCAGGAAAGAAAGGTTTCTGATAAAAGCGGGCGTCCCTGGGTACGTTTTGTGGCGCGGTTTATCGATTACAACCTGTTTGGGATAGTATTTGCCCTGGTGCTACTTGTTGTGGCACCCCGACTGTTGATCATTCCCGAGTTTTTCCTGGGCATGTTGATATTGTTTCTATGGGTTTTCGTTGAGGCCGGGCTGCTTTCGACCTGGGGGACCACGCCCGGAAAATGGCTCCTGAAGACCAGGGTCAGGGACGGTGCTGGAAATAGGCTAAACTTTTCAAGGGCTTTTGCCCGCAGTGCCTCCGTCTGGCTGCGGGGGATGGGGATGGGTCTGCCGATCATCTCGCTCATCACGTTGGCCGTGGCCCATAAAAAGCTGCTAAGGGACGGAATTACGGTTTGGGACCGCGAGGGCGGGTTCGTTGTATCTCACGAGAAGATTGGGGTGGCCAGGACGGCAGTCGCCCTCCTGTTCATGGCCGCCATCTTCCTGGCCCTCATCTATAACCGGTTAGGCTCCTAACAACAGGGGACACCTTACAGTGTCCCCATAATTTCTTATCTGTTAATTTTTTTTGCTGGTTTTCACCATATGGGGAAAAATCGGGGGACACCGTACGGTGTCCCCTTTTTAATTGCCGTCGGAAACGCCCCACTCCAGGCCCAGGGCTTCAACCTTTTCCAGCAGCGCGGGAATGCTGATTGCCTTCCTGACCTTAACTTCGGTGCCGACAATCTCCGGCATAATTTCCTTTTCCATGATTTCCATGGCCTGCTTGAAATCCTCGGTGCCTTTCTGATCAACAGTGTAATAGACCAGGCGGTCGAGCCTGGCCAGCCGGGCGGCCACCACCTGAAGGATGGTCATCAGAGTCCGGTTGCCGCCAAAGGCCCCGCAGCCCCAGAACCCGGTGTGGACCACCACCTCCGGCGCCTCAGCCCGACCCCGGATCGATTCCAGCCTGGCCGCGGCGAATCCGGTGTAGGCAGTGCGAACAATCTGCTCAATTTCCTCGTAGCCATATTCGCCTTCTCCGCCCGCCGGCGCGGCCATGGCAATGATGTTGGTAATGGTCGGTGGGTCAATTTTCCTGGTTGCCTTCCTGACGGCATCTTCCTTAGCCCGGGCAAAATTGTTTCCGTACAGCCCCTGTGGGTAGCCCTCGATGGCGCCGGGCTTAACGTTTATGGCACACCGCCTTTCGGCCCCAATCACCAGGACCGGGGTTGGTTCGCCATCCTCTTCGGTCAGAGCTTCGATCCCCTGGCTGATTAGTGCCTCGCGCAGCGCGGCCAGGCAGGGATGCTCGGCCATCTGGAGCTCATCCTGGGCCATTAGCGGTCCGGCGTAAGCGCAGAAAAGATGCGGGTCGGCAAAATTCAGATACCACTCCACGACCCGGGCATCCTCGGGCGTCGGCTCGTACTGGAAGATGTCCTCCCGGTGAATGATCCTGGCGACCGGTTCCTCCGGCTGGAAGACCTCGGGAAGCTCCATGGCCCGCCACCTCGAGAACACCAGTCTGCCCTTAGAAGATGAACCGGGTGGCCAGGCAATTTCAAATACGATTTTTTTGTTCCGGTCGTAGATCTGCGGCGGATATTCTTTCATCAGCCAGTTGATGCCAAACTCCCGCCGGATTAATGGCTCAATTCGTTTTGCTCTTTTTTCGGCCATGTTAAACCCCCTTAAGATTTGTTGAATCATTTTAGCCGATATACTCGTTGAGTGAAATAGTTCTGTATCTAATTTTCAGGCCGAGACATTGTCAAAAATATTCATTTATGCTCTTTTTCTTGAGTGCCCACTGCCGGCAGTATTGAAAAATAATAGAAAAGAGGGAATACGCCGCCTCCCTATTTGTGAAACCGGAGAATCCGGTCCTCCTGGAAGAGTAAAATTTTTTCTTTTCTGGCCAGGGCGACCATGGCTTCTGTGAAACCCGTTTTTGAAAACAGGCAATAATATTCTTCCCTTTGACCTCTTTTCCACCCTATCAGGTTGGCCTTTCTTCTAAGTTCATCAAGAATGTTCGTCCCGATGGGCTTGTTGCTCCACTTTGCTTCTCCCAGCACTATTTTGCCTTCCTTCTCGTTTACCGCTGCCACATCGATCTCTTCGTTTCTGTCCCACCATTTTCCGACGCGGTCGAATTTGAAAAGGTTGCTTTCGAATTTTCTCAGAGTTTCCCTCGCCACGATTTCGTAGTTTTCGGCCAGCAGTTGATTCAGTTCAGATCTAATAAGGGAAGAAACCTCTTCTACTTTTCCTTCTTCAATTTTGCTCCTGTTTGGCAGTACATACCGAAACCAGAATTTGAAGTACTGATCCTGGAGTCGGTAAAGTCCCTTTTTTGATTTCAACGGCCTTGCCTCTGTTGCCGGGTATTCTTTTTGGATAACCTGGAGATCTTCAAGCACAAAAAGATATTTATGCAGGCTTGATTTATCCAGGCCGGTTTCGTTCACGATTTCGCTTATTCTTGATCTGTTGAGTGCGATGGCTTTCAGTATGGCCAGGTAATTTCTTGGCTCCCTTAATTCTTCCCTCAGAAGAAATTCGACCTCGCTGTATAATGGAGAAAATGGCCTCAGAACCAATTTCTTGAGGTTGTCTTCGAACGGAAGTTCCGGATCAACCTGGCTCAGGTACCCCGGATTTCCGCCAAGAAGCGAGTAATAGCAAAGTTTTTCTTCAAACCTGAGATTCGGAAAGAACCTGGAAGCCTCGAAAAAACCCAGCGGTTTTAAGAATACCTGACCTGTTCGCCGGCCATAAAGTGGAGCCTTTGCGGCCAGCGTTTCTCTTTCCATCATAGCGATGCTCGAGCCGCACAGAATCATGAAAACGGGAAGCTTCTTCAGGCACTCATCCCACCCGGCCTGAAAAATTGAAGATATGCCCTTATTGGCTTCTGCCAGGTAGGGAAATTCATCTATGGCCAGGATCAATTGTTTCTTGAGGTTCTTTTTAAGATAATCGAAAAATATCTGCCAGCTATCGAAGCCTTTTTCCTTTAGGATTAAATCATCAAAATGTTCACCGACCAGCTGGCCGAGCATCTTCAGGTTTTCCTGTTCGCTGATCTGCTGGGCCAGGAAGTAAACGTGAGGTTTATCCTTTATGAACTGCTTTATCAACTCGGTTTTTCCCACGCGACGGCGACCGTAGATGATGATGAGCTGGGGATCTCGAGATGTCCACCACTCTTCCAGGCTTTTAAGCTCCTGCTCGCGATTGATGAATTTCATCTGTCCTCCATATAGTCTACTCACAAGTAGACTACTCTAAAGTAGACTTAATGTCAAGCCTGTTGGAAAAAGTTTTACCCGTTATTAAATTGCCAGTTGCGGTTTTCGGACTTTTCGTTTTTTATAATAATAATGACCATAAAATAAAGGAGGTCTAAAGTGCCTGAAACCAAGCAAAAAAAGAGTCGTGTTGTTGAAAGAGAAGACAGGAAGAATCTTTCCAGTCCTGATAGAAAAGGGTCTGATAAGAAAAGAAAAAAGACCGGGGTGGATAGAGAAGAAAAGTACAATATCGAGGACGTTAACGCGTTGAAAGAGCTATTTAACATAATTTTGGAACAACTTACGCCGACAAATGAATCTAATGCTCAGGAGCTCGTTTTTAAAGGCATGGAACACCTGGCCGGTGGTGACCTCTCCGGTGCCAGAAGATATTTTAAAAGGGCTATTAAGCTTGCTCCAGAAGTGGCTGATGCTTATAGCGGATTAGCTCTGGTTGCCCGTGAGAGGTATAAGCTTCAAGAAGCGGAAGAATATTTTAAGCTTGCCTATGAGAAGGCCAGGGCCAGTCTTGGTACAGAGGACCCCGGAGCCTTTTCCTGGTGGATTAATGATAAAACCAGGCCTTACTTGCGGGCACGTTTTGGCCTGGCTCTTATCTATGGAGAAACGGGGCGTTATGATGAGGCTATTTCTGAGCTAAGAGAGATAATTAGAAGAAATCAAAATGATAATCAGGGTGTCCGTTATCATATAGCCCCGCTTTTTCTACTCAAAGGGGATTTGACCGGGGCCCTGCGAGAGTTTGAATGGTATGAAAAGAATTACGGAGGTGATATTCCAATTCCTGATTATTTGCTGAACTGGGGTCTGGCTTTTTTTAAGGCAAAAATGTATGTAAGAGCGGCTGAAAAATTCAGGATGACAATTTTATGGAATCCATATCTGATCAGGCTGGTTATAGGCGAGCACCCGGAAGAATTACCGATCTGGCATTCTATCAATACCATGACACTTGATTATGCCTATGAATATTTTCAGGATTATGCCCTGTTATGGATCGGTCAGGATGAAGCCATCAACTTTTTAAGGTTCTTCTGGGAGGACCGGGAGATTCAACAGGATTTCAAGGAGTGGGTAAAACTGAGAACGGAAGTGAAAAGCATTAAGGATTATAGTGAAAGAAAGAGGCTTTTTGACCTAATGGAACAAATTGAAAAAAAGGCGCTTTCAACGGAACTAATTGAAAGGATACAGAAATTCTGTCAAAAACTATAGAAAAGAGGGGACACCGTACAGTGTCCCCACATTTTCTTATCTGTTATTTATTTCTGCTGGTTTTGGCCATATGGGGAAAAATTCGGGGACACTGTACGGTGTCCCCTCTATTTAATAGGCCTTGCCGTAATACAGCATCTGCTGGACGTAATCTTCCGGGTAGGAAATCTTCACGTCGACAATCTTCCCGTTTTCCACGATTGGCTCATACACCGGGTTCATAAAGCCGGCATAGGGGGCCAGGTTCAGCTTGCGGTAGCGCTCGAGGACCTCGCGGTGGAGCTCCGGGTCAACCTTCACGCCGTAGGTTTCGACCAGAGCCTTAGCCGCCTTGTAATCGCCCTCGCTGGTGATGCGCTGAATCTCCTTGAGAAGCTCGCCGTAAAGCCGCCGCAGCTTCTGGTAGTCGTTTACAACGAAATAGGTCTTGCCGTCCTTCGTCACCCGCGAAATCACGTTCTCCGGCTTGCCCTTTTCGTATACCCAGTGCGAAACCAGGGCCCGGGCCCGCATGTGAGCCTGCTCGATCGTCTTGCCCGGCTCAATCCGCACCAGCTGGGTCATCAGGCCGTTTCGAATCTGCACATCGTACTCGGCCTTGGCCGCTTCTTCATTCGGCAGCACGCCCAGCTCCACCAGCTTCGGGTCCATGATGAAGTAAAGGGCAAACAGGTCGGCCCGGGCCTCTTCAATCGGGGAGTGGTAGTTCTTGAGGTCCTCGCTCTTCACTCCGGGCAGGAGCTTTCCCGAGCCGTGGCCCAGGCATTCGTGCAGGTCGGTATGCACATTTCCGGCCAGCGAGCCGTATTTTTTAATTCTCTCCAGGATTTCTTCGTTGTAGGTGAACTCGGGTCCGAACGGCGAGTCCAGCGACGACTGGTCGTAGGCGTAGGTGATGTTCTCCAGCGTCACGGACTTTGACCCGTGCATCCGCCGTATCCAGTTGGGGTTGGGCAGGTTGATGCCGATGGGCGTTGACGGATAGCAGTCGCCCCCCAGGACAGCCGCGGTAATAACCTTGGCCGAAACCCCGGTGGCTTTCTCCCGCTTGAACCGCGGGTCGATAGGCGAGTTATCCTCAAACCACTGGGCATTGGCCGAGATGACGTCCACCCGCTTGGTGGCTTCCGGGTTCTTGAAGTTCACCAAGGCTTCCCAGGTGGCTTTCATGCCCAGCGGGTCGTTGTAAACCTCTATAAACCCGTTGATGAAGTCCACCACCGATTCGGTGTCCTTGACCCAGAGGATGCTGTATTCGTCCCATTTCTTCAGGTCGCCCGTCCTGTAGTACTCAATAAGCTTTTCAATCACCTGGCGCTGGAGGTCGTTTTCAGCCACCGCGGCCGCCTTTTCCAGCCAGTAGACAATTTTCTCAATGGCCGGGCCGTACTTGCCGCCGAGCCGGTAAACTTCCTCCACGATTTTCCCGTCGCGTTTCACCAGCCTGGAATTGAGGCCGTAGGAAATGGGCGTGGGGTCGTTTTTGTCGATAAGGCGGGCGTAGAATTCTTCCGCTTCCTTCTGGGTTACCCCCTCGTAGAAATTAACGGCCGAGTTGACCACCAGGTCGCGTGACGGGTCCTGGCAGACTTTCTTGGCGTCCACGGTCGGGTCAAACATGATGGGTTTCAGGAAGGCGATTAGATCATCCAGGGATTGGCCTTCCTCGAGCGGGAATTTTACGCCCTGGCTTCCCCTGACTAAAGACTCAAAATATTCGGGGCTGAATTCGGGCAGGATTTTGTCGGTGGAGTAGTGATGGTGAATGCCGTTTGAAAACCAGACCCTCTTGGTATAGACCATGAATTTTTCCCACTCGGGTGTAGTGCGGTCTCCCCGGTAGCCTTCGACTATGGCGTCGAGGGTTTTTCGGATTTTGAGATTGTGCCTGTAATTCTGGTCGGTGATGATGTCCCGGCCCCAGAGGGCGGCCTCGCTGAGGTAGTAGATGAGCTCTTTCTGCCGCGGCGTCAGCTCTTCAAAGCCGGGGACCTGATAGCGCAGAATCCTGATGTCGGCAAACTGGTCCACCTGCCACTTGAACGCCTGCTTCGCCTCCGCCTTGGATTCCTTCGTTTTCTCCGCCTGCTTTTTACATCCGGCAGTCCACACGGCTATAACCCCGATAAATAACAGTATTAAGATTTTCTTCATTTTGCCTTTCTCCTTTTCTCAGGTTTTTATAATATGAGCTTCATGCGACAAGCCCGGATATTCTCTTCAGCCCATTATGTTAACTTATGAAAACGAGGGACACAATACATATTTCCTGATTTTTTTTAATAATGAAATAAAAGAGATATACATTTTTAAGATATTTTGCCCAACCCGGAAGCTTATAACTAACAGGGGGGTAAATTAGGCCTTGCACCTGGCTAATGCCGAACAGGTTAAATAGCCTGAAAAATTATGATAGGTGCTTTCACCTGATTCAAAGTAAAATAAATACTTACATAAATAGCCAAAACTTGACAAATTATGTAAGAATATCTAAATTAGTAGTGGATGCAAAAACCCCTGACAAATCGTATGCCTTAAATCATAGGCCTTGATAACATTTAGCCTGTGTTAGCGTCCTTTAATTAAGGAGATATGAAATGACTGTTACTCAAGAAGAGCTCGCCCGGCGATTGCGCGAAGCTCGTGAAGCGGCCGGGTTTTCCCAGGAGCAGGTGGCCAAAGCGCTGCACCTGGTTCGCCCCACCATAGCTCAAATCGAGGCCGGCAAACGAAAAGTCTCGAGTATTGAGCTTGCGGCTCTTGCCCGTTTATATGGACGGCCTCTCCAGAGTTTTTTTGAAGAACCCTTTGAGGAGGATGGGGTTTCTTTTATCCTGCGGTCTATTCCTGAAATCAAAACGAATCCGGAAATCCAGAAAGCTCTCAGCCGAGGAATGGAAATTATTAGTTCCATACTCGACCTTGAGAATAAATTATCCCTTGCTCGAATGAGCGGCGTCCCGGCTACCAGCTATTCTAAAAAAATCCAGACAAAATGGGAGGCTATCCAGCACGGACAGGAAGTTGCTGCCCAGGAGCGAGGCCGCCTTAATCTTGGAATGGCGCCAGTACCTGATCCTGCTGCTATACTTGACCGCCAGGGCATTCTAATCCTCGGCCTGGAATTGCCTGCCGGGATTTCGGGCTTTACTTTCCGCTCCGGTCAGGCTGCTGTTTGCGCCGTTAACACCACCGAGCCCCGGGTTCGTCAGCGATATTCTCTTGTCCATGAATATTGCCACATCCTTTGTGATATAAACGAGGTTCCTGCCATCATTACCAGAGTTGAAGGGGAAAAAGATCTTAGAGAGGTGAGGGCCGATGTCTTTGCGGCCAATTTTCTTATGCCAGAAGAGGCTATCAAAGACTTTTTACTTTCGCGTGGTAAAGGAACTTCCTCGAGGGTACAGGCTACGTTAATGGTAAAAGAAAAGCTCTTAGGCTATGAGGCCAGGCGTTCTGAGCAAGCCCGCAAAACAAATTATATAGATGTTGTGCAGTTAGCTAATTATTTTGGCGTTAGCGTCGAATCTATCATCTGGAGGCTTCGTAATCTTAATTTTATTAATGAGCAGGAGCAGAAGGACTTGCTGGAGAAAGATAGGAGTGGTGCGGGAAAAGTCCTAAAAAAATATTTTGGCAATCAATCCACTTATCTTGTGAATCGAAATAAATTCATCTTTCAGAGCGCCAGCGCGCGTCTTATGAGCCTGGCTATAGAAGCAGCGCGGAAAGACCTTATTAGCCGAAACAAATTAATCGAGCTGTTAAAACTGGCTGGTTTGACGGAAAAAGATATTTTTGAATTTCCTGAAGCCCGGCGTGCCTGATCATTAAACAGCGGTTAATGGCAGAAGGGGGAATGGATCTAATAATTGATTCAAATGCCCTGATTGATTTGATAAAACTTCAATTAATCAATGTTATAAACCGTTTGCCAGGCTATAGATTTCATATTCTTCGTGAGGTTTATAATGAAATAATCTGGCCGGAACAGAAAAAAGTACTGCAGCAAGCCTTACGAAGCCATCTTTTCTCGCTCGAGTCTCTGGTTGATATAGAAGAACTGGAATTATTTTCCAGGCTTTCTTCAAATTTAGGGTCAGGAGAAGCAGCTTCTCTGGCCTATGCCTATTGTCATAATTATTATCTGCTCTCTGATGAAAACAACAGGGTTTTTATGAGAGAGGTGAGAGGAACTATCACTGAGAGGAAATTAAAAAGATTGCCAGAAATCATGGCTGAGTGTATCAGTCGAGGTCTTATCTCCCTAAGAGAAATTAGAGAAAGAATAGAAAAGCTCGAAAGTTTAGCCTCCTCGCCAAGAGATGTTACTGACGTCGAACATCTGAAGCGAGTCCTTAGCCGGGTTGAAGGTGTGATCTAATTAGCTGATCACTTTAATAAAACTTATTAAGCTTTGGCGAAAAAGAATGAGCAAAAATGGGTGTTAAAAAAGAAATTAAGATTAAGGATGAAGTTATTAGCCTTTAAAAATATTCTCATTATGCCAGATGAGCAGCTCCTTGGCCGGCCGGTCATCGGGGTGGTCGGGGAGGATGATCAGTGGTTTGCCGTGATACGGGTAATAGCTCTTTCCATTCTCATAATCTTCCTTTAGCTTCTTGCTGACTTCGACCCTGTATTCTGGAGTAATGGTTATATATCCCGTGTCCATCAGCCTGTGAAAATCGCTTCTCAGCAGTATCCCGTTGTAGACCTCATGCGGCCCGTTCAGGCTAAATGGCTTGATATGCGCTGCCTCAAGAGCCGGCAGAGAGTGTTCAGTCGTAATGGCACAGGCCCGCTTGTAACTCTCGGTAACTACTATTCTGAATGCGCCTTGACCCAGCCTGGGTCGGACGACTGTTTCCTTACCATATCTTTCCCTTTCTTCCTGAACCCGCGCTGTTTCTCTTCTCAAATAGTCGTAATTTTGAGCTTTCCAGGCCACCTGGAGATTATTGATCAGATATTGCCACTCTTCTGAATTGAGGTCATAAGTTTTGCCCCGAACAATTGATTGGTGCCATCCAGGGATTTCAAACCAGTGCTCTTGAGGGAAAAAGAAAACTTCGCTGAGCAGAACACATCCTATATGGAAATCTTCCTTCGGATTATCAGGTTTTCTCCTGTATAGAGAGATCTTCTGGCGCATCTCCTGGAATGTTGAGCACCCATTTCTTTCCTCAAATGTTGCCCAGGCCAGACCTATCGGTAGTACCGTATATGAGACAAAAACCCCGCCTCCGGCAATGACATCCCTTCGGCCTGTCTCTGGAGATCTGTGAAGCTTGAACAGGAATAAATCGCCCTTCTGCAATATCCTTATGGGTTCAGGGGATGGCAGCCAGAAATTAACCTCATCTCCAGGCTTATTAATCCTTCTTGCCAGAAACCGATACCATTCATTGTCTGTTACAGCAATATATATCTTCATAATAATTTTTCTACCCTTTCACTAATATAAAAAGATACCTAACTTCATGTCAACAAGAGTGGTTATATCAGGCCAGATTTACTAAAAACTGTTTAGCCAGGATGCTATCTGTTAACCTGAAAGAAAAAGCGTCATTGGTTGATGCATGGTATCCAGGCAGGGAGAAGAGTTTTGGGTAGAGATCGGTAAGCTTTTCCAGCTGGGCTACTGGAAAGATGGCCACCAGGTTTTGGAGCTTTCTCTCCAGGCTGAGTTTCTGGAAAGGCGTCATGCTTAGAGTCGAGTGATGCCGTTTGGTATTATACACAAACTGCCATCTTAAAGCCCGGTAGTAAAACTCTTCAAGGTCCTCGAAGCGCTCTATCTGCGGGATGTAGAACTCATTATCATCAGTCTGAGGCGAGCGCTCTACGAAGGCCTGATATTCCTTCTTTCCCCTGGGTGTAGGCAGCAGCTCTGCCTTCAGGGGGCTGAACACTTTCTTGTTCAGGTACTCTAACTTATCTACCGATTTACCTCCAAACTGAGATGGACCCCATTGTCTGGACAGATGAGAGGCCCGGTGAAGGTGCATCTCTGACCTGCCGATTGTGACCATTCTATTCTTTTCTTCTCCTGGAAGCCACGATTCCGGTCGGTCTCTGGAAAATC
>JABLWX010000003.1 GCA_013178315.1 Candidatus Aminicenantota bacterium | reverse complement strand
GGCTGAGATTGGTGATCAGGTTCCCGAACCGGTCGCGGTAAAGGATCTGTCCCTGGATCTCCCGGTTTCCCAGATGTGGCTCTGGGAGTTCCAGCCTCAGGGGATTTCTGACCGGCTGGCCCAGCTCGGAAGCGGGCACCCCCAGGCTCAGCCAGGCGGCCACCGGGGCCATCTTGTCCCGGCCCTCGAAGCTTGATCTCCGTTCGGCCAGAAAGTGTTGCCGGTCTCTGAGTTCAAGTATTTCAGGATTCTCCTGCCTGAAGACCAGCGACAGGACCCCGTTATCGGGGGCGATAAAAAAATAGCGCTGGCTTTTGGCCAGCAGGAGGCGGCGTTCGCTGCCCACTCCCGGGTCAACCACGGCCAGGAAAATAGTGCCGCCCGGAAAGAACCGGTAGCAGGCCCAGAGGATGAAGGCTGCCGCTTTCAGGTCATATTCCGGGACTTCATGGCAGATATCGACGATGGTGCAATCCGGGTTTATGGAGAGTATGACTCCCTTAAGAGAGGCGACAAAATAATCCCGCGTGCCAAAATCGGTCAGCAGCGCGATACAGCTCTTGCCCATTCGCTTTCAAGTTCCGGTCGAAATAATCTTATTGCAGAAGCAGAGAGGGGTCAATATTTTTCCGGTTGGCAATCGAGCTTAAAAGATAACCTTGAGCATTCTTTTCCAGCGGGTCTTGAAGATGAAGCGGAAAAATTTCTTGACCCTGTCCTTAACCCCGTTTTTCTGGTAAGCGTCTTTTTCCGCTTCGTAGGAAAAATAGATCAGCCAGGGGCGGCCCTTGATGTAGGAAGTCGGCAGGAAGCTCCAGTAGCGGCTGTCCAGGCTATTATCACGGTTATCACCCATGACAAAAACATGGCCGGGTGGCACCACCACCGGTCCGTAATTATCCCGGATGACATCGTCATACTGGTAAAAATTGCCCTTCTGAAATATCTGGGAATCATTATGGACCTTGTATCTCTCTTCCAGCGGCCGGTCGTTGATGAAAACTTCCTTGTCCTTGATCTCGACCTTCTCCCCTTCCAGGGCAATGACCCGCTTGACAAAATCCTTGCTCAGGTCTCTGGGCCATTTGAAGACCACGATGTCCTGGCGCTCCAGCTTCTTGGAGGGAAGGATGAAAGCTTCCAGTGCCCCCTGGGGCCGGGCATAGATAAATTTGTTGACCAGGAGAAAGTCGCCAACGAGCAGGGTGGGTTCCATTGAGCCGGTGGGAATCTGGAAGGCCTGGACCACGTAGGTCATGACGAAGAACACGAAAACGGCCGTTTCGGCAATCAGCTCGAAATACTCCCGGAACAGGCTTTTCTCCCGCTTGCGCTTTTTTTCCTGCTCCTTGATTTCTTCCACTTCGCGGTCGAACTTTTTGCCAAGCATTACCATCGTATTCTTCCTTAATTTTCTGTTAATATACTCTATTTCCGGTTGCCGTTCAACCGGCAACGAATCTCCCGGCCGGATCCCCCCTAAGGGAGCGAAGCTGATTAAGACTTATATAATATAAAGGAATATCAGCTCCAATTCGGCTTGACAGACCACCGGATAAGGTTTTTACTTAAAACATGATCATTTCTATTTTTGGCTACCATCAGTCAGGGAAAACCAGCCTGTTCGAAATCCTCAGCCAGAGGAAGATTGAGGCCCACCAGGCCGCCTCCGGCCAGCGACACGAAATTCCCCGGGCCGTCTGCCAGGTAGCCGATCCCGGGCTGGACCTGCTATCTTCGCTATATCCCGAAAGAAAAAAAGTCCAGGTCCACCTGGAAATTGAAGACTTTCCCGGGCTGGCTTCCGGCGACATGTCCACCAGCCAGTACCTGGCCCAGCTGAGAAAGGCTGACGGCCTGGTGCACGTCGTCCGGGGTTTCAGGGACCCGGCCATCGTTCATCCCCGCGGCAAGATCAACCCGGCAGATGACATCAGGTGCCTGACCGAAGAACTCATTCTCTCGGACCTCCTCATGGTCAATGGCCGTCTGGAAAAACTGGAAAAGGACCTGCGCAAGATGAAGGACCCTGAAGCCCAGAAAGAAAGAGAGCTGCTGGAAAAGTTAAGGCCTCTCCTCGAACAGGGCAAACCGATCAAGGATTTTCCCCTGGCCGCCTCGGAAGAGAAAATGCTCAGGGGTTTCTGTTTTCTATCTTTGAAGCCCATCCTCCATATGATCAACCTGGACGAGCAGGACCTGCCCAGCCTGCAGAACCCGGAGCTGCTGCTGCCGGGACTGGCTGCCGGGACGCCGGTGCTGGCTTTCTGCGGACGGATAGAAAAGGAGTTGCTGGAGCTGGATGAAGAAGAACGCCGGCTTTTCATGGGTAGCTACGGTCTGGTTGAAACCACTCCGGGCCGCTTCTTCCGCAAGCTGTATGAAGTCATGGACCTGGTAAATTTTTATACCATAGGCAAGGACGAGGTCCGGGCCTGGGCCGTAAAGAAAGATACCCCGGCGGTTAAAGCCGCCGGTGAGATTCATACCGACATAGAGAAAGGATTCATACGGGCCGAGGTCATCCCGCTGGAGGAACTGGTCAAGCAGGGCTCCTGGCAGAAAGCCAGGGAAGCCGGCTTGTTGAGACTGGAAGGCAAGGATTACCCAGTCCAGGATGGAGACGTCATCTACTTCAGGTTTGCCCAATGAGCAACAGATTCACCATCACCGCCCGCGACTCTTCCTGTCAGGCCAGGACTGGAATCCTGGAGACGCTCCACGGCCAGATAGAGACCCCGGTCTTCATGCCGGTGGCCAGCCAGGGCACGGTCAAGGCCCTGACTCACGATATCCTCAACCAGCTTGGCTGCCAGGTCATCCTGGTCAACTCCTACCACCTTTTCCTCCGCCCGGGAGTGGAGCTGGTCAGGAAGATGGGTGGGCTGCATAAGTTCATCTCCTGGCCCAAAGCCATCCTGTCGGATAGTGGCGGTTTCCAGGTCTACAGCCTGTCCCCCCTGGTTAAAATAAGCGAAGAGGGAGTGCGGTTTTCCTCCCATCTCGACGGGAAAAAAATTTTCCTGACACCGGAAGAAGCTGTTCGGATCCAGGCCGGCCTGGGTACCGATATCATGATGTGCCTGGATTATTTTCCTTCCTTCCCCTATACCGAAGAGCAGGTCGCCTATTCCGTCGGACTGACCGGGCGCTGGGCCCGTCGCTGCCGGGAAGAATACGACCATCTCCAGCCGGGGACCCAGCTCTGGGGAATTACCCAGGGGGGAGTTTTCTGGCCATACCGTGAGAAAAGCATCGAAGAAATTGTAAGCTGCGGCTTCCATGGCTATGCCCTGGGCGGGCTGGGGATCGGCGAACCCAAATCCCAGCTCTATGAAATCCTGGAAAAGTCCAACCGCCTCCTGCCCCAGGACCGGCCCCGGTACCTGATGGGCATGGGCTACATAGAAGATATCCTGGAAGCCGTCGAGCGGGGGGTGGACTTCTTCGATTGCGTCCTGCCCACCAGAAACGCCCGGAACGGCACCCTGTTCACCAGCCAGGGACGGATTGTCATCAAGAACCAGAAGTATGCCGACGACCCCCGGCCGCCGGATGAAAACTGCGACTGCTATACCTGCCGGAATTTCTCCCGGGCCTACCTGAGGCATTTATATGAAAGGAACGAGATCAGTTCGGCCATCCTCAATACCATCCACAATTTGTATTATTATCTTGACATGTTCAAGAAAATAAGGCAAAGTATTCAGTCTAATTCATTCCGGTCATTCAAAAAAGCAATCATTGAAAAAATTTTGAGTGAATAGGATACAAAAATGAGTTTTTTAACCTTATTCAGCGTTTCCGGGCAGCAATCCGCTCCCGCCGGCCAGGGCAACATGCTGGTGGGGCTTCTGCCCTTCATCCTGGTCTTTGTCATTTTCTACCTCCTGATCATCATGCCCCAGAGGAAAAAACAGAAACAGCACCAGCAGATGGTGGCCAACCTGAAGCCGGGCGACCGCATCATCACCAGCGGCGGGATCTTCGGCACGGTCATGGACGTCCACCCGGACCGGATCGAGCTCAAGATCGCGGCCAACGTCAAGGTTGACATCCTCAAGAGCGCCGTGGCCATCATTCTAACCGACAAGGAAAAAACCGAGACCAAGGAAACCACCTGATTTTTCGTAACAAATCCAGCAGAGAGATAGGTCAAGATGAAAAAGAACCTTCAATGGAAACTGGCTATCATCGTCGTGGTTATCGGGCTTTGCCTCTTTCTGGTCTATCCCCCGAAAGATAAGATCAAGCTGGGCCTGGACCTCAAGGGTGGAACCCACCTGGTTCTCCAGGTCTTAACCGAAGATGCGGTCAACGTTGAAACTGACCAGCAGCTGTCAAGGTTCGAGGAAGTCTTCAAGAAAAACAACATAACCTACCTGGAGGCCAACAAGGAAAAGCCCGGCCGTTTTTATTTCAGGGGCATACCGGTTGACCAGGAAGGAAAAGCCAGGGACCTCATCGACCAGTATACCCGGGACTGGGATTATTCCTTCAGCGGCGACCGGTTGACTTTTAACCTGAAGATGGTGGCCGCCCAGTATCTCAGGGACCTGGCCGTGACCCAGACCCTGGAGACCATCCGGAACAGAATTGACCAGTTCGGCGTGGCCGAGCCGGTCATCCAGAGGCAGGGTTCGGACCGAATAGTGGTGGAACTCCCGGGCATTGAAGATCCAGACCGCGTCAAGAACCTGATCAAGGTGACCGCTGTCTTGGAATTCAAGCTGGTCAAGGCCGGACCGGCCCCGGACGAGGAAACCCTGCTCCGGGACTTCGGGGGTAAGGTGCCGGAAGATGCCGAGGTGGTCAAGTCCGACCCCAAGCGTGGGACCCAGGGCTATTACCTGGTCAGCAAGGTGGCCACGGTAACCGGCAAGGACCTCAGGACCGTCAGGCGGGGAGTTGACGAATGGAATAACCCGGCCGTGCATTTCACCCTGAACCCGGACGGGGCCAAGAGGTTTGAACAGGTCACCGGAGCCAATATCGGCAAGCAGCTGGCCATCATCCTGGATGGTCGCCTGCAATCCGCGCCGGTCATAGAAGCCAGGATTTCCGATTCCGGTATCATCCAGGGAAGGTTCACTCCCGAAGAAGCCGATGACCTGGTGGTCATCCTCAAGGCCGGAGCGCTGCCGGCCGGTATCAAGTACCTTGAAGAAAGAACCGTGGGTCCATCCCTGGGCTCAGACTCGGTCAGACAGGGCTTGATGGCCGGACTGGTGGCCATTTTTGCCGTCATGGTTTTCATGATTTTCTACTACCGGCTCTCCGGCCTGAATGCCATCACCGCCCTGATCTTGAATGAAATCATAATCTTCGGGGCCATGGGCTACTTCAAGGCCACCCTGACCCTGCCCGGCATCGCTGGCATCATCCTGGGCATCGGCATGGCCGTGGACGCCAACGTCCTTATCTTTGAGAGAATCAAGGAAGAAATAGCTGTCGGGAAGAATATTACCAGCTCCATCGCCACCGGTTTTTCCCGGGCCTTTTCGGCCATTTTCGACTCCAACCTGACCACCATCATTTCGGCTGTTTTTCTTTTCCAGTTCGGGACGGGCCCCATAAAAGGTTACGCGGTAACGCTGATCTGCAGCCTGGTGGCCAACCTGTTCACCGCGGTCTTCGTTTCCAGGTTTATTTTTGATGCCTTTGTACCAACTAACGCCAAGAGGTTGAGTATCTAAAATGCAAATCTTCAAAAAAACCCCCAACATTCCGTTCTTAAAATACAAGTGGATTGCCCTGGCCGTGACCCTGGTCATCGTGGTGGCCGGCCTGATCAACATCCTGGTCGGAAAGGGACTCAAGCTGGGCGTCGATTTCGGAGAAGGAACCCTGATCAGGGTTATGTTCAAAGAACCCGTTTCCGTGTCCGAGGTCAGAAAACTTCTGTCTGAAGTCGGGCTGGGCGACAGCATCATCCAGGAAGCCGGAAAAGAAAGCAGGGAATTCCAGATCCGGACCATGGAAAAAAGGACCACCACCCAGGACCAGGAAATCGAAAGCCACCAGATCCTGGCCGACCGGGTAATCCAGTCCCTGCAGGGAGAAGAGGACAGGCAAAAACTGGCCCAGGGTCTGCTGGACCTGAACAACATTGACCGGACCAGCCTGACCAATCTGTTGAGGAGCGTGGCCCCGGACGAGGCCGAGAACCTGGCCAACAAGATAGTTAATTATCGAACTGAAAATGGAATCATAGCCAGCTGGGATGAGCTGAGCCGTGAGCCACTCAATCTGCCCGGTGAGGTGACCAGCCTCCTCCAGAACAGGACTTTCCTGGGCAAGATGACGGTCCTCAGCCGGGAAACGGTCGGCCCCCAGGTCGGCAAAGACTTGAGAAAGAAGGCCACCCAGGCCATCATCTGGTCGCTGATCGGCATGCTGGTCTACATTGCCTTAAGATTCAAGGGAGTTGAATACGGCGCGGCGGCCATTTTCACCCTGGCCCAGGATGTTCTGATCACCATGAGCATCTATTCCTTCACTCCAAGAGAAATCAACCTGCCGATCATAGCCGGGCTTTTGACCATAGTCGGTTTTTCCATCAACGACACCATTGTTATCTTCGACCGAATCCGGGAGCTCCAGAGGACCATGAGGAAAGAGAAACTGGAAAACATCATGAACCTCTCGCTCAACCTGAATCTCTCGCGAACATTGATCACTTCCGGAACGGTTTTCCTGACGGTTCTTTCCCTTTACATTTTCGGGGGCCAGGTCATCAATGACTTTGCCTTCCTGATGCTCATCGGGACCATCGAAGGCGTCTATTCCACCATCTTCCTTTCCTGCCCCGTGGTGCTGTTCTGGAACCAGTATTTCAAGAAGAAAAAATTGCATAAATAATTAAATTTTACTTGTAAAATCGAGGAATTTAATTTATACTTTAATCTAACCTATTCCATAGCGTGAGGTTTAACATGCCAGAAGCAAAAAGGCCTAAACAGGGAGAAGAGATACCAAACCTCTTCAAAGATTCCTTTTTTAAGGCCGAGTCGGGGATTAAGAGAAAAGCCTTAGCCCTGCCCATCGCTCTCATCCTCCACGCTGTCTTTGTTGCTGCGGTAATCGTTATTCCTCTTCTGTCCACTGATCAGCTCCCGAAGGTTGAAGTTTACAGCGCCTTCCTGGCGCCCCCGCCGCCGCCACCACCGCCACCGCCACCGCCAGCCAAGAGAAAATCCACCTCTACCAGAACCATCAAGGCAGTTCAGGCCACAACTTCAGTCGAACCGGGCCGGCTGGTTGCCCCGGTTGACATTCCAGACCAGATTGCTCAGGAAGCGGTGTCTGACATAGGTGTTGAAGGTGGAGTCGAAGGTGGAGTCGAGGGCGGAGTCATCGGCGGAGTTCTGGGTGGCGTGGTCGGAGGAGTCCTGGGCGGAGTCGTGGGTGAAGTCGAGGAACCGGTCAGAGCTATAGGCGAAATCAAGCCTCCCAAGCTCATCCATAAGGTCGATCCGGTTTATCCAGAAATCGCCCGCCAGGCTCGGGTTGAAGGCATAGTCATCCTGGAAGCCATCACAGACATCTATGGCCGGGTTCAGTCGGTCAAGGTCCTGAGGTCGGTTCCCCTGCTCGACCAGGCTGCTATCGACGCGGTCAAACAGTGGGTGTATGAGCCGATGATCATCAACGGCCGTCCCCGTGGGGTTATCTTCACCGTTACGGTGACCTTTAAGTTAAAGTAAGAAAAGCTAACAATGGCTTTCGATATTTAAAAGGAGGTTTTAGTCATGCAATTCGGTTTGATTGAAATGTGGCAGGCCATGGGAGTAGTGGCAAAAACAGTTGCCATCATCCTGATTCTCCTGTCGGTTATCACCATCTATCTGTTTATTGAACGTCAGCTGGTCTTCGCCCGGGCCAGGAAAAAATCTCTGGCTGTGGCCCCCAAGCTGGCTGAACTAATGAAGAACGGACAGCTCAAAGAAGCTATGGCTCTGGCTTCCAAGAAGGAAAATAAAGTCAGCCATCTGGCCAGAGTTACCGCTGCCGGTATCGAAGAATTCCTGGGCGCCAAGGATTCCAACCTGACCGTGGAAGAACAGATTGAATCCGCCCAGAGAGGCTGCGAGAGAGCTCGTTCCCTCTTCACCCAGGAACTGAAGAGAGGTTTGAGCATCATGGCGACCATCGCCACCTCTTCCCCCTTCATCGGACTGTTCGGAACCATTTTCGGAATCATCAATGCTTTCCGCGGAATGGCCATGACCGGGTCCGGTGGAATCGGTGCGGTGGCTGCCGGTATCGCCGAAGCTCTGGTCACCACAGCTTTCGGTATTGCCGTGGCCGTTATCGCCCTCTGGACCTTCAACTCTCTGAACACCAAGATCGAGGTCTACAATACTGAGATGGAAAACACCACCTCTCAGATTGTTGACTATTTCATCCGCACTTCCGGCAAGTAACCTCCGGGTGCTGGAAATTTACTGAGAGAGGAAAACAATGGGTTTCACAGTATCAATGGGTGGAAAAGAAACCGTAAAGTCCGAACCCAATGTTGTTCCTCTTTGTGACGTTCTCCTGGTCCTTCTGATCATCTTCATGGTGGTCACCCCGCTGGTTCAGAAGGGAGTTGATGTCCAGCTGCCTTCGGCTCTTAATACCACCCAGATGCCAGATAATCCAGACGTGGTCCTGTCGATAAAAGCCGACGGGACGCTCTTCCTGAAAGAACAGAGAGTGACCCTGGAAGGATTGACCATGGCCCTGGAAGAAGCCTTCCTGCAGGCCGCTGAGAAGAAACTCTACATCAGAGCTGATGCTAACCTGGAATTTGGCAAAATGATCGATGTCATCGACATGATCCGCGAAGCCGGGATTGAACTCGTCGGAATAATCACAGAGAGGAAAGCGACTGAGGGTGAATAAGACCCCGTAACTTCCTTAGCATTGCCAGGGAAAGGGGAAGGCAAGGTTTTGCCTTCCCCTTTTTATTTTCCCATAAAATTCCCGCCAGACCTCAACCGTTTCCATGCACAGGTAAAGCCGGTCTTCTGCCCCGAATCCGGCAAACATTTCGGCCAGCTGCCTGTAAAGCCACTGCCTAAGTGGTCGCGGGTACCTGTATTTCCCTTCCGCAGACCTGATGAACTCATGCTCATAGATGCGACTCTGCGGGAAACGCCTCCTGGCCAGGGGCAGCAGGCCGGGGGGAAAGCGCAGGCTGCCCAGGCTGACCCAGGCAATGGCCTCAACCGGAACCAGCCGGAAAATCGCTTCTACCACTCGTTCATAATCCTGGTGCCAGCCCGGGTAGTGGAGGATGGGGTCAAAATGGAAGCCCACCCGGTAGCCATGACCGACTGCCCTGCTTGCCGCCCGCAACCTTTCTTCCAGCCCGGCCGTTCCTTTTTCTTCTGAAGCTATTACCGCCTGCGGATTTAGCGACCAGGACAGGACTACATTGTCGGCCGGGCTAACCCGCAGCAGGGCGGGCGGCAGGCCGGCCTTGCTCTTGAGTTCCAGCCAGAATCCTGGCCGATCCCTGAATCTCTCTATCAGGAAGACTGAATTCTCGGTCAGCTCGTCCAGGGCCAGGGAGTCGGCCAGTTCCCCGGTTCCTATCCTGGTTATCCCTGATGGCCTTTGCTTGAAAAATTCTTCCAGTTCCGAGCCCAGTTGCTCCCGGTTAACGGCCACCGTCAGTGGCTGGCCGTCAAGGTAATCCTGAAGTATGCAGTAACTGCAATCGAATGGACAGTTAAGGTCCAGGTCAATTGTCCAGTAGCCACACCCCAGGCAGCCAGGAGTGCAGGGACAGGGGCGGATGAAGGATGGCTGGGCGGTAATGAATAGATGTTGCTTACTCTCCCCCACCGGGTCGGAATGCTGCCGGATGAACCGCCTGACGGCTTCGACGCTGTCCACAATTTCCACCGGGCGGCCAGCCAGCCCATCCAGCAGTTTTCGGGTCAGGCCGTCCTTTTCCACCTTGCGGTCCACCCAGACCTTTTTTATCCTAAGTCCAGCCATCACTCCCCTTCATAGTGAAGAAGCTGGAATAGCCGCCTCCACTCCTTCTTCTCCAGGGTCTCTGATAAAGACTGCAGCGCTTCTTTAAGGTCCGTGACTTCCCCGGCTTCAAGGCTGATTCGCAAAATTGTTTCTTCCAGGGCGCGGTCGTAATCCAGCCGGACCTTTGGCGGAAGCCCGAGAGTCCTGACCTCAGCCTCGATTGCCCGGTGCAACCCCGATAGAAGCGGGGAATTTTCCTCCCTCAGGGCGGCCAGCAGGCGGTCAGCAGCCGAGATTTCTCCTTTTAACAAACGCCCGGTCAGCCCGGCCAGTTTTTCCTCCCTGGCCAGGTCTTCCAGGCATTTTCCCGTCTTTCTTTTAAGCAAATAAAAATTTTCTATTATTTCTCGCTGCTGGTTGCGAGTTAATTTTTCAATCAGCGATAAGAGCCAGGCTCTTTCGGCCTCGGGAAAACCCAGCAACAGCTCGACGGTAACCGGCTTCCAATCCCGGCGGTGGATTACTTCCAGAAACCTTTCCCCCAGGAGGGAGACTTCGAGCATCAATTCCAGCATCCGGCGTTCTGGCGGCAGTTCCAGGAGGGGCAGAAACCGCTCGATGATCTCGTCTGCCCCGAGCCGGAAGTCGTAAAATTTTCTTATGGCCAGAGATTTCTCGGCCAGGCTGAACGGCCGCTTTGCATAATTCTCAAAAAAAGCCACCAGTAAGACCGCCAGGTCGCCGATATTTTCTGCTATTTCCAGCGCCGGAAGCTCTTCGAGTCCGCAGGACCGGGCCGCCTCAACCCGCCTCCAGCCGTCAACCAGCACCTGGCGGTCCTGCCGGGCTGTGATGATCACCGGTTGCAGCACCCCAATTGCCCCGACGGAGCGCAGGAGTCTCTGGTCGACCGGGTTCAGGGTGAAGCGGAATCGCCTGTCTTCCAGGTTGAGGTCGCTGAGCTTTATGAGCCGATAAACCATAACGTCCTTTGCCCAGAATTTTAATCCAGCTCTTTACCTTTGTAAAACTAAAGGACTTCAGCCGGGAATTGCCTCCGGGCCATTTTTCTGGTAATTTCAGAGGGAAAAATGAGAAAGGAGCCTTCCATTACCAGGCCGGAATTCTCTGGCCCCCCCTTGCCCGCAGGCCGCTTGATCTATTTTCCATTCTTTCCTGACAGCGAGCTTCCGGGCCGTTTATCCCGGGAGGCTTCAGCCGGATTAACTGTTGGACCCGGCCGGCTTTTCTTGCTGGACCGGGCAGCCGTGCTGCTGGGAGGCCTGGGCGCCCCGGCCGGTATCATGGCCCTGGAAAAAATAAGACAGCTCGGGCTAAGAGAAATCCTGCTGCTGAGCTATTGCGGTTCTCTTTCTCCAGAGCTGGTGATCGGGCAGGTCTTTCTCCCGGTTAAGGCCCTGAGCCAGGAAGGCACCTCCCGTCATTACTCCCGGGCCAGGAACGGCTTTTATTTCCCCTCGCCGGGGGTAATTAAGGAACTTAGGCAGTTTCTATCGAGGAATAACCTCACCTGGACCGAAGGAGCCATCGTCTCCACCGATGCCCCCTACCGGGAAACAGTCAGCTGGATGAAAAGTTTGAAGTGGAAAAAAATCATGGCCGTGGACATGGAAATCTCGGCCGTCCTGTCCTTCGCCGCTTTTTACCGTCTGAGAGCAGCCGGCCTGTTCATTGTCTCGGACGAGCTGTTCAGCGGACGCTGGAAAAACGGCAGCCACGGCCAGGAAGTTCTGGCAGCCACGGCTCAATATTTTTATCCTTTAATATTTAATTCCTGAAGGGAGCTCCGGCATGAAACCAAGAGTACTGTTAACTCACCCGCTCCTTCCCGAAGCCATGGATTACCTGGCCAGCCAGGTGGACCTGGAGCTGGCCACGGAAGAGATGATTCTTCCCCGGGAAGAGCTCCTCGCCAGGATAGAAGACAAGCAGGGACTTCTTTGTTTCCTGACCGATGCCATTGACCGCGAGGTCATGGACCGGGCCCCGAAACTGAAAATCATTTCCAACTGCGCAGTCGGGGTTAATAACATCGACCTCAAGGATGCCTGGAGCCGGGGCCTGCTGGTCACCAATACCCCGGACGTTCTGACCGAGGCCACGGCCGACCTGACCCTGGCCCTCATCCTGGCCACCACCAGGCGCCTGGTCGAGGCCGACCGTTTCTGCCGGGAAGGCAGGTTCCGGGGCTGGAAGATTGACCTGTTCCTGGGCCTGGAACTTTCGGGTAAGACCCTGGGCCTGATAGGTTTCGGGCGAATAGGTCGGGCCGTTGCCAGGAGGGCCAGGGCCTTCAACCTGCGGATAATTTACCAGGACCCCAAACGGCTTGAAGCCTCCCTGGAAAAAGAGCTGGGGGTGGAATTCCGATCACTGGATGACCTGCTCAGGGAGGCCGACATTATCTCCATCCATGCTTCGCTGACTCCGGAATCGCACCACCTGATTTCTGCCGAGCGGCTCAAATTGATGAAGAAAACAGCCGTCCTGGTCAACGTGGCCCGTGGT
This sequence comes from Candidatus Aminicenantota bacterium, assembly GCA_013178315.1. GTDB lineage: Bacteria > Acidobacteriota > Aminicenantia > Aminicenantales > Saccharicenantaceae > Saccharicenans. The sequence goes on along the minus strand of JABLWX010000003.1, from coordinate 56,183 downwards.
CCCATAGTCGATGAAAAGGCCCTGGTTGAAGCCCTGAAGACGGGACAGCTCTGGGGAGCCGGCCTCGATGTCTATGAAAACGAACCGGCCATTGAGCCTGAACTACCGAAGCTGGATAACGTGGTCCTGCTGCCCCATATCGGCAGCGCCACCCGGGAAACCAGGCAGAAGATGTGTTTCATGGCGGTCGAGAACCTGCTCCAGGGATTGAGAGGGGAAAGGCCGTCCCACCTGGTGGAGCCGGTTGAGAAGACATCGGTTTTGTAAATCTTCAGGTTTTCAGACCGCCCGGGTTCAGGCTTCCGGTGCGATAACCTTCCAGGTCAAAAGCAACATATTTCCAGCCAAGCTTCTTCAGCCGGCGTACGATCTTCTCCCGGCTGGGCTGACTGATGACCAGAGCCAGCTCATTAGGCCAGACTTCAATCCTGGCCAGCTCGCCATGGTGGCGCAGCCGGACCTGCGAAAAGCCCATTTTCCTCAGAAAGGTTTCACCGGCAGCAATTCTTTCCAGCCACCTCAGCTCCACTGGCTGCCCGTAAGGTATTCTGGTAGCCAGGCAGGCATTGGCCGGCCGGTCCCAGTTGGGCAGACCAAAGGACCTGGCCAGAAACCTGATTTCCGCCTTGCCCAGCCCGGCTTCTTTCAGGGGAGAACCGATGCCCAGCTCGGCCAGGGCCTTCCGGCCCGGACGGTAATCGCGCTCGTCATCCAGGTTGGATCCCTCCACCACCGCGGACAGTCCTTCACTCCTGGCAATTTCCCTGAGCCTGGTAAAAATGGCCAGCTTACAGTGGTAACAGCGCAGGAGGTCGTTTTTCTTAAAATCCTCCCTGAGGTAATCGTCCGACTTAATCAGCCGGAAAGGAACGCCGAGTTTGCTGGCTATCTGCCGGGCCTCTCTTATCTCCTGGCGGTCGTAGATGGGCGAATCCACGGTGACGGCCAGGACCTTGGCCCCGGAATCAGCCGCCGCCTTTAGCAGCAGGCTGCTATCCACTCCCCCGGAAAAGGCTACCAGCAGGCCGTCAAATGATTTCAATATTTCAACGAGGCGCTGATACTTGGCAAATGTCGCTTTTTTATTCAGGTTCTTACTCAGGCCGCGCTTTTTTCCGGCTGTTGGTCTCAACTGCCCGCTACTCCTTTTCCCCTTTATCAATAACATCAGGGTCCATTTTCTCCAGCTCCCTGGCCATGGCCTCAACTTCCCGGACCAGGGCGGCCACGATCTCCGGCTCGGGCACCCTCTTAACCACCAGGCCGCGCTTGAAGATTACCCCGGCCTCCCGGCCGCAGGCCACTCCAATATCAGCTTCCCTGGCTTCACCCGGACCGTTGACCGGGCAGCCCATGACAGCCACGGTCAGCCCGGCGGTTATCCCTGCCAGTTTCTTCTCAACTTCGGTCGCGATTTTTCGCAGGTCGACTTCGGTTCGCCCACAGCCCGGGCAGGAAATGAAGTTTATACCCCGGCTTTCCAGGCCCAGGCTTCTAAGTATTTCATAGGCCACCTCAACTTCCCTTTCGGGCGGCGCGGTCAGCGACACCCTGATGGTATCGGCCAGGCCCTGGCTGAGTAGCAGGGCCAGCCCGGCTGCCGACTTGATGCTCCCACGAAGCAGGGTACCTGCCTCGGTGATACCGGCATGAAATGGGTAATCAACCCGGTCGGCCAGGAGCCGGTAAGCTTCCACCGTGCGGCGAATATCCGAGGCCTTGAGCGAAATCTTTATTTCATGAAAGCCCAGGTCTTCGAGCTGCCTGACCTGGCCCAGGGCACTTTCGACCAGGGCCTCGGCCGTTACCTGCCCGTACCTGACCAGCAGGTCTTTTTCCAGTGAACCGGAATTTACTCCAACCCGGATGGCCGCCTTCCGTTCGGCGGCCAGGCGAACCACTTCTTTTAATTTTTCTCTGGAACCGATGGTGCCCGGGTTGATTCTTAACCCATCGGCCCCGGCCTCCAGGGCCAGGATGGCCAGCCGGGGGTTGAAATGGATATCGGCGATGAGCGGAATTGATATTCTCTTTTTTATTTCCCTGATGGCCAGGGCATCGTCCTTCCCGGGAACAGCCACCCTGACCAGCCTGCAGCCAGCTCGCTCCAGCCTTTTAATCTGGGCCACCGTGGCCCGAACATCGGCCGTCCTGGTCTTGGTCATGGACTGAACGACCACAGGAGCTCCGCCCCCGATTACCACCGACCCAACCCTGATGGCCCTGGTCCGGCGCCTCGGGTAAAGTTCTGGCTTTTGGCTCATGGGTTTTCCAATTAGAATGGAACCAGGCTCTTCCAGCCGCTGGGTAATCTTTTGACAATATCGTTCAGGATGACAAAGACGATTATGAAGACGAAAATCACGAAGCCAATCTGCATCCAGATTTCACGCATCTTCGGGCTGAGGTCCCTTCTGATCAGTCCCTCGATCATCAGGACAAAAATCTGACCCCCGTCAAATACCGGAATGGGTAGCAGGTTGAGGATGCCCAGCTGCAGGCTGATGATGGCAATCCAGCTCATCATGGCCAGCAGGCCCATCTTCATAGCCGCGTGAGACAGGCTGGCGATTTCAATCGGCCCGCCCAGCTGCCTGGTCGAAGCCTGCCCGGTAAACAGGTCTTTCAGGAAGTTGAAGACCAGGAAGGTATTGCGGGCATTTTCCCTGAGGCTCTGGCCCAGGGCGGCAAAAAAGGGATATTTGCGGGTGACCGACTTGGCCCCCTGCAGAACTCCGATTTTGCCCACGTTCCCTTCCTTCCTTGGAATGACTGTCAGGTCAAGCCTCTGGCTTTGTCTTTCCACCGTTAGCACCAGGGGTTTTTCCGGGCTTTCTTCGATCTTCTTAACAAAATTGTAGAAAAAGACCGGCTCGCCGTTGACCGCCAGGATCACATCACCCGGCTGCAGCCCGGCTTTTTCCGCCGGCGAGCCGGGGTTGACCATCATGATCTGGGTCAGGATATGAGCCCGGAACCCGGCATATCCCATCTCGTACCTGGTGATCTTGTCGGTCTTCAGCGGAACCTGCAGCCTCTCCCCTCCCCTTCGTATGGTTACCAGGATATCTTTTTCCGGCTTGGAGCCGACGGCAATTTCCACATCGCTCCAGGTCTTCACCGCCCGGCCGTTGATTTCCAGGATTTCGTCTCCAACCAGCAGGCCGGCTCTCTCGGCCGGGGAACCCGGGTCGACCCAGCCGATCACCGGGACCTGCTCCTGGTACTCGGGAACGGTTACTCCGACCATGTTGAGGATGGACACCAGGACTATGGCCAGCAGGATATTCATGATGGAACCCATGACCAGGATGAGGAATCTCTCAAAGCGGTTCTTGGCCATGAAATCATCCGGGGATATGGGCCGGTCCTTCTCGAACATGCCCTCTCCCAGCAACCTGACATAGCCCCCCATGGGAATCAGGCTGACCCGGTAATCGGTGTCTCCCTTTTTGAGGCCGAAAAGCCTCTTGCCATAGCCAAAGGAAAAGACTTCCACCTTGACGCCCACCAGCTTGGCCATGAAAAAGTGACCGAACTCATGGACGAATACCAGGATTCCGAAAACAATCAAGAATGCAACGATGGTGCCCAGTATGGTCATGTTATGTTCCCTTTCATCTTTTTTAGGTATAGCTGGGCCTGTCCCCTGCTCTCCCGGTCGACGGCCAGGATATCATCCAGTTCAGCCAGAGCCCGGGGCTGGTGGTGATTGAGACAATAGCTTACTATCTCAAAAATCTGGCCGAAAGAAATCTTCTCTTCCAGAAAGGCCTGGACCGAAACTTCGTTGGCCGCGTTCAACACCACCGGGAAACTCAGGCCGGCGGCCAGGGCCTTTCGGGCCAGCCCGAAAAGCGGAAACCTCTGTTCATCGACCGGAAAAAATTCCAGGGAACGAACTTCGGCCAGGTCCAGAGAGGGCAGCGGAGATTCCAGCCGTTCCGGGTAGCTCAGGGCATACTGGATCGGGATTCTCATGTCGGTCTGGCTCAACTGGGCCAGGACCGAACCGTCCAGGAATTCAACCAGGGCATGGACGATGCTCTGGGGGTGGACCAAAACCCCGAGCTGATCCGGCCGGAGGTTGAACAACCACCTGGCTTCAACGAGTTCCAGCCCCTTGTTCATCATGGTGGCCGAATCGATGGTCACCTTTTGACCCATTTTCCAGCGGGGATGCCTCAGGGCTTCGGCCAGGGTCTTGGTGGACAGTTCCTCGAGCGGCACCCGCAGAAAGGGGCCGCCGGAGGCGGTCAAATAGACCTTCTTAATGAATTTCTTATCGCGGCCACGAAGGCACTGGAAGACGCCCGAATGCTCGCTGTCGACTGGAATGATGCGGCTCCCGGTCCTGGCCGCGATTTTCCTGATCAGGTCCCCGGCTACAACCATGGATTCCTTGTTGGCCAAGGCCAGGTCCTTTCCCTTCCGGAGGGCAGCCAGGGTAGGTTTCAGCCCGGCTATTCCGGTGATGGCCGAAACCACCATATCTGCCGTGGCGACCGAAGCTATTTCTTCGTAGCCCGCCTCTCCGCATAGAATCCTCACCCTGGAACGTCCCAGGTTTCTTCTGAGTTCCCCGGCCTGCTTCTCGCTTTCTACCGCCACGATTTCAGGTTGAAACTCTTCTACCTGCCGGGCCAGAAGCCCTGAGTTTCTTCCGGCAGCCAGCCCGACCACCCCGTACCTGTCCCTGAAGCGCCGGATAACATCCAGGGTGCTCTGCCCGATGGAACCGGTGCTGCCGAGAATGACCAGGCGTTTTTTCCTTTTGTTCATGAGGTCCAGGTTTCAGTTTATTTCATGATCAGGAGTTTCAAATAATAAAAGACGGGAGCAGCCAGGGTAAAGCTATCTATCCTGTCCAGGATCCCACCGTGCCCCGGGACCAGGTTGGAAGAATCCTTGACTCCGGCTGCCCGTTTGAATAGGGACTCCAGGGGGTCGGCCACCTGGGCTGCGGCATGAACCACGACGCTCAAAACGATAATCTCCAGCAGCGGAAAACGGGGCAGAAGGACGGTCCTGGCCAGCCAGCCACCGCCCGCCGCCCAGAGCAGGCCTCCCAGGGCTCCTTCCCAGGTCTTGTTGGGGCTGGCAATGGGAGTCATCTTTCTCCGTCCAAAGGTTTTACCCAGCAGGAAGGCCCCGGTATCTCCCAGTGAAATGACCGCAAACAGAAGATAAAGCCAGAGCACGCCGAAGTCACGCCTGACCCAGTAGAGAAAATTCATGGTCAGGCTGACATAGACCAGGCCGGCCAAGGTCAGGCTGAAAGAACCGGGAAACAGGGCCAGCTTTTCCAGGGTATTGGTATCTATCACATAATACACAAAGGTGATCAGGGTCATGACCGTGAAGCCCAGCAGGAAAGGAAAGCTGTCAAAATAAAAAGTGGCCCCGATGATCAGGGCAAACAGGCAGCCCAGGAGCTTCTTTGGGTAAAACTTGCGCCTGTTGCTCAGGCTGTAAAATTCCAGCAGGCCGCCGATGATGGTCAGCTGCAGGGCCAGGAAAAAAACCCAGGGTGGCGCGAACTGAATTATGACAAATAAAACTCCCAGGATGATGATGGCCGTCTTGGTTCTCTGCCAGAGTCCCATGCTAAGTCCTGCCTTTCTTCTGAACCGGTTCCACCCCGCCGAATCTCCTCTCTCTTTTCTGGTAATCCACGACCGCCTGCAGCAGGTCCTTTTTCCGGAAATCAGGCCAGAGAACCGGGGTCACCCACAGTTCGGTGTAGGCCGACTGCCAGAGGAGAAAATTGCTCAGTCGCATTTCCCCGCTGGTCCTGATCAGCAGGTCCGGGTCTGGTATTCCGGCGGTGTCCAGGTAACGGGCGAACGAATTCTCGTCGATTTCTTCCAGGCGGCTCTTTCTGCGAACCATCTTCTTGATGGCCTTGATTATTTCCTGGCGGCCGCCATAATTTAAGGCCAGCACCACCGTCATCCGGCGGTTATTCCTGGTCTGCCTTTCCACCCGGGCCAGCTCCCGTCTGACCAGGTAAGGAATGCCATTTCTTTCCCCGATTACTTTGAGCCTCAGGTCATTTTCCAGGAGAACCCGGCTTTCTTCAGCCAGGTATTTTCTGAGCAAACCCCATAGAGTATTGACCTCATCCTCCGGCCTTTTCCAGTTTTCGCGAGAAAAGGCGTAGAGAGTCAGGTACTTAATTCCCAGGCGGGCAGCCGCTTCCACCGCTTCTTTCACCGATTCACTGCCGGCTTTATGGCCCTCGGTCCTGGGCAGGTTTCTCTGGCGGGCCCAGCGGCCGTTTCCATCCATAATTATGGCCACGTGAACCGGCAGCCGGGTAAAATCTATCTGTTTAACCAGCTCTGCTTCAACGGTTCCAGGCTTTATGTAGCCTTCCAGGGTATCAAACATGAAAAACATTATAAGGAGGGCCTGTTGAATTGTCAAAAAGGCGACCGGACGGGCATGGACAGAGTATGCCCTTTCTGGTATCTTACAGGCTGGAGGAAAAGATGTGTCTGGCCGTGCCCGGAAAAGTGGTCAGCCTGGAAGGCAATGGTACCGGTAAAGTTGATTACCTGGGAACGACCGTACTGGCCAACCTCTCCCTCCTCCCCGAGGTCAAGGTGGGCGACTGGGTAATTGTGCATGCCGGTTTTGCCATTTCCAGGCTTGACCAGAAGGAAGCCCGCCGCACCCTGAAACTTTTCAAAGAGCTGGAAAAAATCAGCCCGGCCGACTGAGCCATGGCCCGTAGAAAACCTTCCCGGGAATTATTATCTGGCTGGCGCTCGGCTCCCACCATCAGGAACCTGCTTAAAGCCATATCCATTGAAACCGGGACCATAGGCCGTCCATTGAGAATCATGGAAGTTTGTGGCACCCATACCATGACCCTGCACCGTTCGGGCCTGAAACCCCTGCTGCGGGAAGCCGGAGTGGTGATGGTCTCCGGGCCGGGCTGCCCGGTCTGCATAACTCCAGATTACTACCACGAAGCCATAATCGACCTGGTCACTTCCAGGAAGAACATCCTGGTGGCCACCTTCGGCGACATGACCAGGGTGCCCACGGCCCGCGGGTCCCTGCAGACCACGGTTCCCGCGCCGGGCTCGGAAATAAGAATTGTCTATTCGCCGGAAGAGGCGCTGGAGCTGGCCGTCAAAAACCTGGAAAAGGAAGTCATTTTCTTTGGAGCCGGGTTCGAAACCACCATTCCGGCCATCGCCTTCACCGTCAAACGGGCTGCCGCTGAGAACCTTAAGAATTTCTCCCTGCTGGCCGCCCTGTGGTTGATTCCCCCGGCCCTCCAGGCCATCCTGGAATCGGGCGAAGTGGCCATAGACGGTTTTATCTACCCGGGGCATGTCAGCGTCATCATCGGCCAGCAGGCCTACCGCTTCGTGGCCGAAAAATTCGGGGTGCCGGGAGCCATAGCCGGCTTTGAGCCGGCCGACGTGCTCCTGGGCATTCTGTCCGTAGCCAGGCAAATCCGGCTGGGACGCCCTGAAGTGGCCAACGAATACCGCCGGGTGGTCCAGGCCGAGGGTAACCCCAGGGCCCTGGCCCTGATGGAAGAAATGCTGGAGCCTTACGAGGCTGACTGGCGCGGCCTGGGCCGTATTAAGATAAGCGGCCTGCGCCTTAGACCACGCTTCCAGGAACTGGATGCGGTCAGGAAATTTGACCTGCACCTTCAACCGGCTAAGCCTCTCAAGCTGGGCTGCCGGTGTGGGGAAGTCTTGAAGGGCCTGATCGAGCCGGTTGATTGCCCGCTCTTTGGCCGGTCCTGCGATCCCGACCATCCCCGGGGTCCATGCATGGTGTCTTACGAAGGCGCCTGCCTGATCGAATATAAATATTCATCCGGAGGCAGAAAGCAATGAAACAGGTCAGCCTGGAAATGGGCAGCGGCGGTCGCTTGATGCAGGAATTTATCAAAGAAAGGCTGCTGCCTGTATTCAAGAACCGGTACCTTAAAGCTCTTCATGATTCGGCCCTTCTGCCGGGCGGCCTGGCCCTGACCACTGATTCCTACACGGTCGACCCGATCTTCTTTCCGGGAGGCGATATCGGGACGCTGTGCGTCAACGGAACGGTTAATGACCTGGTGGTGTCCGGTGCCAGGCCCGAATACCTGTCCCTGGCCCTGATCATAGAAGAGGGCCTGGAACTGGCCACCCTGGAAAAAATCCTGCTTTCCATTCGGAAGACTGCTTCCAGGAACCGGGTGAGTATCGTCACCGGCGATACCAAGGTGGTCCCCCGCGGCCAGGCTGACAGGATTTATATCAACACCGCCGGGGTCGGACACCTGGTGGGATGCCCGGAACCTGAGAAGGTCAGGCCGGGAGACAAGATACTGGTGACCGGACCAGTCGGCGAACATGGCCTGGCCATCATGCTGGCCAGGAATAATTTCAGGCTATCTTCGCGGGTCAGGAGCGATTGCGGGCCGCTACTTTTTCTCCTTCCCCTCTGGAAAAAAGGCGTACTCTGGATGCGGGATATCACCCGGGGAGGCCTGGCCACGGTGCTGTCCGAACTGGCTGATAAGGTCGGCTATCCCCTGCTGGTCGAAGAAGAAAGCATTCCTTTTTCCCGGGCCCTTCGCGGGGCGGTGGAAATCCTCGGGATTGACCCGCTCTACCTGGCCTGCGAGGGGCGGGCCCTCGTGGTGGTTAAAGAATCCGAAGCCAAACGGGTACTGAATGTCCTTAAAAAGCAGGCAGCTTCCCGCGAGGCAGCCATCATCGGAGAAGTCCAGGATAAAATCGGGCGGAAAGGTGAAGCCCTGCTCCGGACATCAAGCGGGGGTTTGAGGCTCCTGGAACCCCTGACCTCGGAACTCCTGCCAAGGATTTGCTGACAACCTCAGCCCATCCTGGATTTATACCAGTCTATGGTCAGCTTCAATCCCTTTTCAAAATCAACTTCTGGCCTGAAACCGAGGTGATGCTCGGCCCGGCTGATATCGGCATATGATTCCATGATGTCCCCGGGGCGGGGGTCAGCATAGACCGGCGACATCTTGACCCCGAGCAACGAATTCAGAATTGCAGCCAGTTCCTTAACCGTAATTCTGGAAGCCGTTCCTATATTAAAGACCTCGCCGCGGAAATCGGTAGCATTGGCCGCCAGCAAATTGGCCTGGACCACGTTCTCCACGTAGATAAAATCGCGACTCTGGTGGCCGTCGCCATAGATTATCGGCGGCTGGCCCCGCAGCATCCTGGTGATGAAGATTGGAACAACCGCGGCATACTGGGAACCAGGGTCCTGCCTGGGCCCGAAGACGTTGAAGTAACGCAGGCTGACGGCATTGAAGTTGTAGAGCTGGCTGAAAACCTGGCAGTATTTCTCGGAGGCCAGTTTCTGGGCACCGTAGGGCGACAGGGCTTTCCCTTCCAGGCCTTCCTTCTTGGGAAAGGTCTGGTCGTCGCCGTAGACGGCCGAAGAAGAGGCAAAAACAAAGCTGCGGATTCCTTGTTCCGCGGCCGCCAGCAGCAAGTTCAGGGTTCCAGTCAGGTTGATTTCATGGGCCAGGAGCGGTTCTGAAACTGACCTGGGCACCGAGGCCAGGGCAGCCTGGTGCAGGACCACTTCCATGCCTTCGGCGGCCTTCTGGCAGAGCTCTCTATCCCTGATGTCGCCGCGGATGATTTCCACCCGGCCGGCCAGGTGAGAAAGGTTTTCCTCTTTGCCAGTAGAAAAATCATCCAGCACCCGGACCTGGCAGCCCAGGCTGGCCAGTCTTTCCACCAGGTGGGAGCCGATAAAACCGGCTCCACCGGTCACCAGGTAGCGACTGTACTTGAGCATCAGGCTGCCTCACAGATGAACATGGTCATCAAGATAACCAGATTTCTTCAGGTAATCCAGGACCTTCCGGGCACTCTCGTCCAGTGTCTCCCGGTCGGTTTCCAGCACCAGCTCGGGGTTGACCGGCTCCTCGTAGGGGTCGGAGATGCCGGTAAATTCCTTGATCTCGCCGCGGATGGCTTTCTGGTACATTCCCTTAACATCCCGGCTCATGCAGACCTCGAGCGGACACTTGACATAGACCTCGATAAATTCCCCTATCTCCCTCCGGGCTTCATCCCTGATCTCGCGGTAGGGAGAAATAAATGAAGTCAGAACGGCCACCCCGTTCCTGGTCAACAGCTTGGCCACGAAGGCCACCCGGCGGATGTTTTCGTCACGGTCCTTCTTGGAAAAGCCCAGGTCGCGGCACAGGCTCTTGCGGACCACGTCACCGTCCAGCCTTTCCACCTTCAGGTTATGGGCACGAAGAATCTCGGCCACCCGGTCGGCCACAGCCGATTTTCCGGAGCAGGGCAACCCGGTAAACCACAGGGTAAATCCTTTCTGTTCCTGACACATCTATGAACTCCTTATTATTACTTTGTATAAATTCACCAGGAATCCTGGTTTAAGGCCGGTTAGGGCCTGGCTATCATTCTATCACTTTTCCCCTGAGCCCGGGGACCTCAGGGCCTTCAAGCAACCTGAGAATGGTCGGGGCTATATCCAGGATGTTGGCGTCTTGTTCCCGGCCGCCTTTTTTCTTCGGGTCATAGAGTATGTATATGCCCTCGTAATCATGAACGGCATCATCGGGCCCGGTGTCGTTCTCCTCAAGGTACATGGTGCCGTAACCTAGGGTCCCGGCCGAGCGCCAGTAGAGGTCGTCAAAATAGACCATCAGGTCTGGATATTCTCCGTTCAGCTCCGGGTAATGTTCCTGGGGCTTGATGACCACGGTTTTCCATTCTTCACCCCGGGGACCACGAATGGCCCGGAGCCTTTCGGCCAGCTCGTCCCGGGCCGCTTCATAATCTTCCGGCCTTATTATTCCCTGGGGCTCTCGTCCCTCCACGTTGAGGAAAATTCTGGCGTAATAACCGCCCCAGCCCCAGGCCCTGGTCCTGGTCCAGTCGATCTTCAGTTTGTCCACGCTCTCCCCGCGCTGCGGCGGCTCGGTGACCACCAGGTCGCCCTGTTCAATCAGCCAGTCGTTGACGCAGAAGGCGCCCTTCATTCTCTTGGCCCCGTGGTCGGAGACCACCAGCACCGCCGTCCGGTCATCAACTTTCTCCAGCAGCTGTCCGATTTTCTCATCCAGGAAACGGTAGTAATCGGGTATGACCGTTTCGTAGGGATTACCGGGTTCGTAGAGATGATGGTCCCGGTCCATGAACTTCCAGAAGGCATGGTGGACCCGGTCGACGCCAATTTCCACAAACCAGAACAGCGACCAGTTTTTATCCTGGAGAAGATAACCTATCACCTCAAAATGATTTTCGGTCATCTGGTAGATTTCTGACAGCACCTGGGACCGGTCTTCCGTTCTGAAAGTGACGTCAAACCTGAATGGCCCGAACCGCTCCTCAATTTCCTGGCGGAGCTCAGCCGGGTAGGTATAGGCCTGTTCGCTGGAAGGAGTGATAAAGCAGGAAATCAGCTTTCCCCGGACCGGCTTGGGCGGATAACTGGGCGGGACGCTCACCAGCACGCTCTCCCGGCCCTGCTCCCCGAGGTAATCCCAGACAGTTTTTTCTTTAACCGCGGTGGAGTTGGCAATCCACATCTTGTTGTATTCATAGCCACGGCGGTGCCTGAAGCCATAGAGCCCGAGCTGCCCGGGGTCCCGCCCGGTGGCCATGACCATCCAGGCCGGGATGGTGATGGGCGGGTCGCAGCTTCTGAGTTTTCCATGTATACCAGCATCCATGAGTTTTTTCAGGTTGGGGAGCTCGGCCACCCGGTCGAAAACCAGGGCCGGGGCCGCGCAATCAAGACCTATCACCAGAAGTCGCTTTTTCATGAGGCAAATTCACCTTTCTGTTTGAAGTCTCTCCCGGCTCTAATCATTAAACGGGTTGTCAAAAGACAGGATGATTCTGGCCACTTCCGGCCGCATCAGTTCCGGCGGCGGGATTTCGCCCTTGACCAGCAGGTCCCGGATTCTCGTCCCGGAAAACTGGATATGGGACGAAGAATCGTGAGGACAGGTCTTTTCATTTTCGATGGAACCGCATTTCTTGCAGAAGAAGAATGACTTGAAAAAGAGCGGTACTATGCCCAGGTCCGGAAACTCCTCAAAGATTTCCTGGGCAGCATAGGGATGGTAATAATTCCCTACCCCGGCATGGTCACGGCCGATGATGATGTGGGTGCAACCGAAGTTCTTCCTGATGATGGCATGATGGATGGCTTCCCGCGGCCCGGCATAGCGCATCTCCATCTTCAGTATAGCCATGACCGCTCGCTCCCTGAGGTAATAATGCCTGATGAGCTCCTCGTAGGATGCCAGTATCACCTCGTCCCGGAAATCACCCTTTTTCTTCCGGCCGATGACCGGGTTGATGAACAACCCGTCGGTAAAGGTCAGGGCCGCCTTCTGCACGTATTCATGGCCGAGGTGCGGGGTATTGCGGGTCTGAAAGCCGACCACCGTCTTCCAGCCTTTTTCCCTGAACAGAATCCTGGTTTCCTTCGGGGACAGCCGGTAACGGTCATAGGGAGTTGGCTCCAGTTCCAGCAATTCCACCGGTCCTCCCAGGAGAACTTCCTTCATGGCCAGGACCCGGCCAACGCCAGGATGCCTGGGATCGGTGGTGCCGTAGACCTTCTGGCTGAATTCCTCCCGGTCGTATTCATACCTGTCTTCAACCATCAGCACCCCGACCGGCTTCATTTCTTCTGTCTTCAGCAGGACCTCCTGGCCCGGCTTGATTTTGCCGGCCAGTTCCCTGTCCACATCGATGACTATCGGAATGGTCCAGGGCAGGTCGTTAGATAGCCTCATCTGGTTGAGGACGCTGCGGAAATCAGCCCGGTTCAGGAACCCGGTCAGCGGTGAATAGACCCCGGTAGCAATGTTTTCCAGGTCAGAGACCAGGTCGGGGTCGATAACTATTGAAACCAGCTCGTCCGACCTGGACAGGATTTCAGCCTTTCGGCCAGGTTCGGCCAGGCGATTTACCAGTTGGCCGCCATGCGGTGGTATCATCGGGTACTCCTTTGGGTCGGGGATAAGAGAACCATTCAGCCTGTCAATCGATGTAACCCAGGGCTTTTAGCCTTTCCTTGATCTTTTCCTCTTCCTCGGCGCTGAAAACTTCCTTGTTTTCCTCGTTCTTCGAAAGGCTTTCCCTGAGCACCTTGGTCACGTAGCTGGAGACCGAGCTGAATTCGGTTCCCTTGATCTTTTCTTCTATTTTTTTATAGAGAGAGGTTGGTATGGAGACCGGGGTAAACTCTTTTTCCATCATTCCTCCTGAGATGATTTTATATAACAGAACCGCCGGTTTTTCAACCTTTAAGGCCAGGCCAACCCTGGCCAGATGAATGTCATCTTTCCAGTTTCAGGATAGTATAGTAATGAGGCTGGCCGGACAAACTTATAAGCCCATTCCGTTAGCCGGAAACCTATCCTTTGCCTTGAGCCGGGCACATGGGCTTGACATGAAAAAAAAAAGTGCTAAGAGAAAATTAAAAGGGTTCCCAAATATGGGCTCAAGAGGGTGGCTGTTTTTATTTATAACCATTCTCTCTTTATCCCTATTTACCTGTAAACCTGAGTCTACTGGAACCTCAAAGGACAAGATACTCCCCACAAAGCTGCCCGGCCTTCGAGTGAGCGACATCTCTGGTCGGACGTATTCATTGAAAAGAGACTTTAGGGACAGGCCCATTCTTATATTATTTTTAGATCCCGATGTGGAAAGCAATATGGGTATCTTGGAAAAGGTCTTAAATGATCTTAATGACCTGAAAGTCGCTGTCGTCGTATCCGCAGATAAGATCGAAACCGTGCTCGCCCAGAAATTCGCTTCAGCCCTGTACTTCTTAGCAGGCCCCTATGATAAAATTATAAGAAAATTTGGGGCTCCCCAGTATCAAAGTTCTTTTTATATCTTTTCCAACAAGGGGAATCTCCTTTATAGGGGTCTCATTGGCAACAGATATGAAACCCATCTCAAGAAATTTATCAATCATTACATAAAAAATATTAAGTTCGAGGTTCACGAATTATTGCCTCCCGGCCATAGTTTGAAAGGAGATTTGGAATTCAAGAATATAGAATGCATTGCTGGCTCAACAAAAAGATATTTCCTTGGCGCTCTTTTCATAAATTTTTGTGATTCATGTCTGGGAGGGCAAATACTGGCTTTATTTAAAGAAATATTGGATAAGTACCCCGATCATATAAGCTGTTTTATGGTCCTTAAGGATAGGATGAATGGCCAGGATTTAAGGAACCTTGTTACACAAGCCAACATCCCATTTCCGGTGCTCTTTGCTCCCCCTGAATTAAGAGCTCGATGGGATATGCTGGCAACTAGATATTCAGAGAGTGAACTTAATGAATTGACTGTAATGCTCGACAGCCGGGGAGTTATTTTAAGATCGTGGGGACCCGAGATGCAGCAAATAAGCGAGTTGCGTGCCTTCATTAATTCAGTTCTTGAGCGGGAAAGATAAACATGAAGAAAATCAGACCACATCTCGTTCCACCATTATTTATTTGTCTTCTCCTTGCAGGTCTTAGTCTGACCCCCTTCCAAGGCCAAGAACACTTCGTAAATGAAAGGAAAAAAATACTTAAAGAGTTGAAGGTCTGGATGGAAAAAAAATACCCTGATAAATGTAAGCCTCTATATCTGAACAGAACCATTCCCCTGGAGTCAGCTTCCAAGTCACCAGAAATATTATTTAAGGGCGTAACAACTCTTTCTTGGAGTACAAGTGGACATTTGATATTGCCCGATTCAATTCTAAATTTTATCTATATTATGGATCGTCATGGAAACATCACCCGAAAAGTTGGCAAGCCGGGTCAGGGGCCTGGCGAGCTGATGCAGCCCGTAAAGGCCTTCTCCGGCGATGGACTGCTTCAGGTGCTGGAACTTGGAAACATGCGTATTCAATCGTTCGATGAAAACGGTAACCATCTTAATAGCTTCAGGTTATTTAGGTTCTACACATCAATGGAACGCACAAATGACGGATTATTCTTTGGTGCCCCTGCCTTTCACCAGACGTCAACTGGGCTAGTAGATTTGTTAACAGACAAAGGAGAACTTCTGGCAACTTTTGGAGACTGCCTTAATTATAGCTCAGACAACAAGAACTTTAATCTGGATAACTCTATTGTTATCTCTGTCAGTGATGCCGGGGACCTCTGGGTGGCCTTTAAGCATTATCCGATCATACGCAGATATTCAAAAAGGGGCGAACTTCTCACAGAATTTCATATTGATCATCCGATCATGAATCGTCAGGCTGCAGCCAATAGAAAAGGAGAGGTTCTACTCACCAACCAGAGAGCACAGGCTCGCATCATTGTAATAAACGCCATAAGAAGTTTCGAAAATAATATTTACATTTTGCGAACTCACCCCTGCCTGGAAATCATGGCCCTTGACCTAAACGGAAACATCAGTGCGATCTATTACTGGAGTGAAGACCTATCCTATTCAAGTCTCGATTTTCTCCTGAGAAGAGAAGGAGAAAGAATCGAGTTTTATGTCCTGAATCTTGAATCTCAAAAAATAGATATTTTTAACCATCTCAGAGAAATAAGTTCTTAACTCAACCTTGTCTTTCCTTCCGACCTTGATCTGATTCCCCCACAAAAACAATTTGACTCTCTGCCCGAAGACGAAATCTTGGCTCCCTTGCTCATTTTTCAAATTCATAAACAAGCCGGGATATAACGATCGTTCAAGGTCCAGGCCACCTCTATCCGCGGTCATAATATTTAACGCTCAATCTACCACCTGGCCGCTCCCAGGTCCTCCCCTCTGCCCGGACATCATCCCTGCGCTAACTGGCCGAGGCCCGGGCCAAATTATTCAAGCTTAGGAAACAAGCTCAGAATTATTGCCTCGGAAAGCATCTCCTAACCGCTACCCGGCCACCGGTAATAAGATTGGTCTTTTTGAAAGGAGGAAAAATTGAAAAAGGCCCCTCCTGCCAACCTATCTATTAAATGGCAGGTTTAAGCGGAAAAAAGGGTTGTCTTGACAAAAAAAACCGCACGTGGTTTAATTTTGATACCTGAAGAGCTGATATGTACTCCAGAATGGACAGAGGTCAAGCCATCCCATAAAATGGAAAAAGTCTCCCACCCCTATACCCGCCGGATCTCTTTCTTCGGAGTTCTCGACAAAAACCTGAAGAAACTGGAAAACCGCCTGGGCGTCAGCCTGGCCGTCCGCGGCGACCAGCTCATCCTGGACGGCGAGCCCGACAAGGTCCAGTTTGCCCGGCGGTACTTTGAAAAAATCCAGGAACTTGAAGACAAGGGATACACCTTGAAAGAGGAAGATTTTCACATCGCCCTCGACCTGCTGGAAGAAAACCCGGGCCGGCTGGAAGAATATGCCCCGGCCGAGCCCATCTACCTGCAGCGGAAATCGGTGGCCCCCAAGAGCCTCAACCAGCAGGCCTACATGCAGGCCATCAAGGACTACGACCTGGTCTTCGGGATAGGCCCGGCCGGAACCGGCAAGACCTACCTGGCCATGGCCATGGCCCTCTCCTACCTGCAGAGCAAGCAAGTCAACCGCATCATCCTGACCAGGCCGGCGGTGGAAGCCGGGGAACGCCTGGGTTTTCTGCCCGGAGACATGTTCCAGAAAATCAATCCCTATCTCCGGCCTCTGTACGACGCCCTGTTTGACCTGACTCCCTACGAGCAGGCCAACCGCCTGGTTGAACGGGGCATCATCGAAATCGCACCCCTGGCCTACATGCGCGGCCGCACCCTGAACAGCGCCTTCATCATTCTGGACGAGGCCCAGAACACCACCCGGGAACAGATGAAAATGATTCTCACCCGGATGGGCTTTGACTCCAAGCTGGTGGTGACCGCCGACATCACCCAGATTGACCTGCCCCAGCCACGGAAATCCGGAGTCCTCCAGGCCATCAAAATCCTGTCCTCGATAAAAGAGATAGCCTTTGTCTATTTCACCGAGAAGGACGTGGTCCGCCATCCCCTGGTGGGCAAGATAATCAAGGCTTACGCCCGGGCTGAATCCCGAACGGTTTAATTCCAGATGAAAACCATCCAGTTCCGCAAGTTCCGGCTATTTAAGAGCGAGGAAATCTTTCCGCCAAGGAAGAAAAAGGAAGCCGGCCCCCAGGAGAAG
The DNA here is from genome assembly GCA_013178315.1 of Candidatus Aminicenantota bacterium. Taxonomy (GTDB): domain Bacteria; phylum Acidobacteriota; class Aminicenantia; order Aminicenantales; family Saccharicenantaceae; genus Saccharicenans. Next base: position 39,036 of record JABLWX010000003.1, on the reverse strand, counting down.
GTTGCCTGGCATAAAAAGATAATCCAGAGTCCCATCTTTTACATAATTGTTTTCGCGGCCATAATCTCGTTTTTCATCTCCTATTTCCCGGCCCGCCCCCTGCCATCGATCAAGCCCGGAGAGATAGCCAGCAAGGACATAATCTCACCGCTGGAGATAACTGTGGAGGACAGCCAGGCTACCGACCGTCGCCGGGAACAGGCCGAGTCCACCATTCCCCCCGTCTATTTTTATAACCAGAAGATAGTCGCGGTAACCCGCGAAAAAATCAGGCAGTTTTTTGAAAGCGGCCGGGCCTGGCAGAGCTCAACTCCGGCCCTCAGCCTGAAAGACCTGCAGAAGAACCTGTCTGAAAACCTCGGCCTGGACATAGACGAGGCCAGCCTGAACAACCTGGCCAGGTTGCGCTTCCCGCAGGAACTGGAACAGTTGCTGGCCGAAACCCTGGCCCCGGTCCTGTCAAAGGAAATTGTTCTGTCGCGCAGCCTGCTCAGCCACGGGGAGCCGGAAAAAGGCCTGCTGGTGGTCAGGGGAAAGGAAGAAAAGCTGCTCAAGGCAGCCGAAATCCTGGAGCTGAGGGAAGCCCGGGCCCAGCTGGTTTCCGAGATAAACGCCCTGGAACTCCCGGCCCGCACCAGGAACCTGTTGAAAACCCTGGCTCCAGCCTTTCTGGCGCCGACCATAAATTATGATGCCCCGGAAACGGAAATCCGCCGCCTCAAGGCCAGGAACCAGGTGGAGCCGGTTTATTACACCATCAAGAAAGGAAAGGTTATTATCAGGAAGGGCGACGAAGCCACTCCCGAGGTCATCCGCCAGATTGCCATAATCAATCAAAAAATAAGCAGCCAGCCGCACTGGTTGATCAATTTTGCCGGGCTGCTGGTTCTGTACTCCATCATCTTCTTCTTCATCTGGAATTTCATCGTCTACGTCACCGGGGATGAAAAGCAACTCCGCCTGCTGCAGATGATGGGGCTGACCCTCTTCCTGGGTTTTGTGGCCTACAAGTCCAGCCTGTTCATCGCCGAGGCCCTGGGAGCCTCGGTATCGGTCATCAACGTCGATAAAGAGGCCCTGCTCTTCGGCTTCCCCTTCCAGTTCGGAACCTTTATCTTTGCCCTGCTGACCAGGAGCGAAATCGCAGTCATCTACTGCGTGATAAATAGCCTGCTGGCCGGGTATCTGCTCAGCGGAGATTACTTCCTGGTGCTCTTTGTCTTGCTGGGAGGGATCGCCGCCATCTATGGCCTCAGGTACTACCTGGCTTCAAGCCGCAGCTCCATACTCAAAACCGGGTTGATGGTCCTGGCCCCCTTCCAGGTCATCATGGTCCTGATCTTTCACCTGGTCAGGCAGACCTTTTCCGACCTGACCGGCCTGGCCACCGAACTCTTCAGCGCCATCTTTGGCGGCCTGGTCAGCGCCGCCATCGCCTTTGTCCTCGTTCCTGTTTTTGAGACCATCTTCGGGTTCATCACGGCCACCAAGCTGCACGAGCTGACCAACTCCGACCTGCCGATTTTCCGGCAGCTGGCCCTGGAAGCGCCGGGAACCTACCATCACTCACTGATCGTGGCCACCCTGGCCGAAAAAGCCGCCGAAAAGATCAATGCCAACGCCATGCTGGTCAAGGCCGGCGGGCTTTACCATGATATCGGCAAGGTTAAGAGACCTGAATATTTTAGCGAGAACCAGACCTCTCCCTTCGATGTTCACCGGGAGCTAACTCCCTCGCTGAGCACCCTGGTCATCGTCAACCATGTCAAGGACGGAATTGACCTGGCCCGCAAATTAAAGCTGCCCCGCCAGTTGACCGACCTGATTGCCCAGCACCACGGGACTTCTATCGTCCGTTATTTCTTCCAGAAAGCCAAGGAGAAATACGACCCGGAGCTCCACAAGATCGAGGCCGAGGATTACCGCTACCAGGGGCCGACCCCCAGGAGCAAGGAAGCCGGTTTGCTTCTCCTGGCCGATTCGGTGGAAGCGGCCGCCCGCAGCCTGCATTCCCCTACCAGGCAGAACCTCAAGCGGGTCATTACCGAAATTTTTAATGCCCACCTCCAGGACGGGCAGCTCGACGATTGCGGATTTTCCCTCAAGGACCTGCGGGTCATCGCCAATTCCTTCCTGATCACCCTGGATGCTATCTACCATCCGCGGCCCAAGTATCCCGGTTTTGATTTTGAAAAAAAGATAGAAAAGAAAGAGGAAAATAAGAAGAACAATGGTCGTAATAATAAACAAACTGAAGAAAAACCCGGTCCCCCTGACAAGGCTTAAGAGCCTGCTGCAGCGGCTCGGCCGTCGCTACCGGGTAAGTGGAGCCGAGGTGGTTCTGACCCTGGTCGGGCCCCGGGCCATCCGTTCGCTGAACCGGAAATACCGGCACAAGGACCGCCCGACCGATGTCCTGAGCTTTTCGCTGAAGGAAAAGGGACCGGACGGAAAATTCTACCTGGGGGACATCATCATCTGCCCCGAGGTAGCCCGAAAGCAGGCCCATAAACAGGGTCACTCGCTTCTGCGGGAAATTGAAATCCTGACCATTCACGGCTTCCTTCACCTTCTGGGGTTCGAGCATTTCAAAGGGATGGAAGAAGAGGAAGCCAGGGTGCGCCCGAGCTTTCTGAAAAATTACCGGGCGGACAAGAGCTGAGACCATGAGCCAGGCGGACTTCCTGCTGGTCGGACTGATACTGAGTTTTCTTCTGACCTTTATTCTGTCTTTCCTGAACGTGGTCTTTTCCGCTTATTCCAGGATCGGCTTCTCCCGGATACTCGAGGAAAACAGCCCCCTGAAAGAAGAAATCCTCGAGCACTACGACGAGCTCAAGATTGCCATAGACTACGGACGGATTGCCTTCCTGCTGGCGGTGGTGATTTACACCGTACTGGTTTTCCCCGGCCTGGCCGGCTGGCCCTTCTGGGCTTTCCTGCTGTTCCTGGCACTGTACCTGCTCTTTTTCGATTACCTTCCCAGGTTGCTCCTGCTGGCCCTAGGGGAAAAGAACCTGAGATTTTTCCTGCCGGTTCTATTCCCGGTCAAGTTCATCCTTTCTCCCCTGCTGCTGCTGCCAAGGATTCTCCTGAGAAGAGAGGAAGAGCGCCAGGCAGCCTGGAGAACGCACGAAACCACCGAGGAAGAAATTGAGACCTTCATCGACGAGGCCACCGAAGAAGGCATCATCGAAAAGGACCAGAACGAATTGCTGAGGGGAGTGGTGGAATTCGGCGACCAGATGGTCCGGGAAATCATGACTCCCCGGAGCCGGGTGGTGGCCGTGGATATCGAAACCACCGTGGGCCAGCTGAAGGAAGTCTTCGTCCGGGAAAAATACTCAAGAATCCCGGTCTACCGCGAGCGCCTGGATAACATCCAGGGCATGGTCATGGCCAAGGACCTGCTGGAATTCAGCGACCAGGAGCAGGCCGGGAGGAAGATAGACTTCCTGGTAAGGCCGGTGATGTTTGTCCCGGAGACCATGGTTGTCAAGAGGCTCCTGAAGGAATTCAAGAAGGTCAAGCAGAAACTGGCCATCGTGGTCGACGAGTACGGCGGAGTCTCCGGACTGGTGACCATGGAAGACCTGCTGGAGGAGATAGTCGGAGAAATCCAGGATGAATACGACACCGAGGAACCGCAGATAGTGGCCGAAAAGCCCGATACCTACCTGGTCCAGGGAGAAACCGAGGTGGAAGACCTGGAAGAGCTGCTGGGCCGGGAGCTGTCAGACGAGAACCTGCTGACCATAAACGGGTTGCTCCAGCAACACCTGGGACGGCTGCCCCGTCCCGGCGAGAAGCTGGAGCTGGCCGGAGTCAGCTTTGAAATTTTGGAAGTTGACGACAAGAGCATCAGGAAGGTCAGGGTAACCCGGAAGCAGGCAGACAACCAGACTGAAAAGGGAGAGTGAGGTGGCCACCAGAAAACAGACCAGAAAGAAGAAAACCTACCGGGCCGGTTACGTGGCCCTGATTGGCCGGCCCAACGTGGGCAAGTCCACCCTGGTCAACAACCTTATCGGCCAGAAGATAGCCATCGTCTCCGACAAACCGCAGACCACCCGGGTCAGCCTCCTGGGCATAAAAACCACCGACCGCGGCCAGATTGTCTTCGTCGACAATCCCGGGGTGCACAAGCCCCTGCACCTGATGAACCGAAGAATGATGAATTACGTCCATTCCTCGCTGGAAACGGCCGACCTGCTGTTGCTGATGATCGATGCCAGCAAGAAGTTCGGGCACGGCGACCAGTACGTGCTGGATATCCTGAAGAACGTCACCAGGCCGATCTTCCTGCTGATCAACAAGGTGGACCTGGTCAAGAAGGAAAACATACTTCTGATCATAGACAGCTACAAGGACCTGCTGCCGTTTAAGGAAATCGTGCCCATCTCAGCCCTCAAGGGTGATAACCTCGACCGGCTGGAAAACCTGATCTATGAATATCTCCCGGTGGCCGATAAGATTTATGACGAGGACGAGGTCACCGACCAGTCCGAAAAATTCCTGCTGTCGGAAATAATCCGCGAGAAACTCCTCAACCACGTGGAGGAAGAACTCCCCTATACCACGGCCGTGGTCATTCGCTCCATGGAGCGGACCGAGCTGCCGGAAAAACCGGCCAGCGGACACCGACCCGCCAGGCCGGCCCGACCCCTGGTCCGGGTCCAGGCTGAAATTCTGGTGGAAAAGGAAAACCACAAGGGCATAATAATTGGCCGCAGGGGCAGCCTGATCAAGACCATCGGCAGCGAAGCCCGGAAGGAGATGGAAGAAATCCTGGAGAGCCAGGTCTTCCTGGAACTGAGCGTCCGGGTACGGGAAAAGTGGCGGGATTCAGAAGAGATTCTCGACCTGATCGAAGAACAGAAGGGCTGAGCCAGGCCAGAGCGGGTCGGGCGAATTTTCATCATCCGGGCGATTTCAAAATTTCTCTGGTTCTCGCCTCTTGAGCCCTGAGCCCGCGGTCCCTGTCCGTATCCAGGACCAGAGGATGAAGTTACCCCAGGGCCAAATCACCGGAGTACCTTCTGGAAGGACAGAGCGCCTGTCCGGCCGGTTGACAAGCAGGGTATTTGATGAGAAAATTCTAATCCCTTCACGGTGAGTGTAGCTCAAGGGTTAGAGCACCGGACTGTGGATCCGGTGGTTGGGGGTTCGAATCCCCTCACTCACCCCATTTCCCCTTAAAATGAAACGCCGGCCAGTACGGTCAGGCTGTTGTTTTTTATATAGTCCACTTCAAAACCGGACAGGGCCACGCTGGACAGGCCCAGGTGATAGCGTCCTTCCAGGCAGAATTTAGCCAGGCCCGCCCTGAATTCAAAACCTCCACCAAAGACAGCCGCCAGTTCGCCCTTCTTGAAATAATCCCGGGAATCAACCCGGGCCACTTCCGTCCCTTCGGTATCATAAATGACCGTGGTGGCCCGGCTCAGGTTGCCATAGGACGGCCCGGCAAAAATGAAAGGCCGGGTTGGGCCTAACCTGATAATAGACCACTTCAACAGAAGAACGGCTTCCAGGTAGTCATGATGCCAGTGGACGTTGTAGAAGCCGTCATCTATGTAAGCTTCATACTGGGTCCCGCGCCTGGCGTACATGAATTCCGGCTGGATGGCCATCGGCCCGAAGTTAACTGAAAAAAATATCCCCCCGGTCAACCCCCGGAGCATTTTAAATTCAGCCACGTCTATGGGCTTCGGTGAAACCGAGATGTTGGCCAGGTTTAATCCTCCCTTGACCCCGAACGAAATCCGCCCGGCCTGGGCCTGACTGCACGATAGGATGACAAGAATGAGAAGAAAAGCCGGCAGTGACTTTCTCAAGGAAACCCTCCTTAATTCTGGGGCTATTATATCATAACCAGGAGGGGTCTTTCATCAATCCTGTTTCACGGCAAGCCCCGTGTAGCCGGAATTGAGCGGGGCCAGCCAGCTTCCGGGCCCTTATCTGATTATAAACTCAGCCTGCAAACCATGCCCGGAATCAATCTTTGGGTTTCTTAACACTTTTAACGGTGACTTCCCCCGAAAACTCGACTGGCTTCCTGGCCAGGCTGAGATCGTTTCCGTCGAGGAAAATGTCCCGGGTGTCCTGGCCCTCAATCTTCAAGAATATCGAAGTCTCGGGTAACGCCCGGCAATTCCTGACGACGGCTCTCTGTACCCGATCCAGGACCAGGGCCGCCCCGGACCGGTCATTTATCTTCGCCTGGCGCGCTCTGAGATTTTCCACCTCCAGGTCCTGGACATTTTCCACCAAGACCGCGTTCTCCCATTTCTGGTATTCCGGCTTCTCCCAGGTTATCTCCACGTTTCTGAGGCGAAATTTTCTGGCCTGCCTGACTTCCAGGGCATTGACCGCCTTATCATATGGAGCCCCGGGATCATGGGAAATGGCCAGCCTGAGGTTTTCGATGGTCACCTCTTCCAGCGGACTTTCCGGGTGGCCGGTAATCTGGCTTGAGCCCTGGCCCCTGGCCATCACGTTACTTATCAAGATTCTGCGGATTTTTCCGGCCGGGCGGTCGTCTTCCTTTTTCCAGTTTCTATGGACCTCGCTCCTTTTTTTAACGTTAAAATGAATCGGCTCCCCGTCTCCCCACCAGAACCAGTCATGCCGCCTGGTCTCTATGACCAGGTTGGAGATGACCACATCCTCCACCACCCCGCCATCAAAGACCATGAAGGACAGGCCGCGGTTGGAATCGGTAATAACACAGTTGCTGATGGTTACTTTCCTGATGGCATTCATGTTGCCGTCGCAGAACTTGATGGCGCTGGAGGCTGACGACAGCCGGCAGTTGGTCACGGTGATGTTTTCGCAGGGCAGGGCCGGGCCAAACCAGTTCATCGAATAAAAAACCAGGGCATCATCACCGGTTTCGATCGTGGAATTGGCAATGCGGACATCCCGGCAGCCGTCGGGGTCTATCCCGTCGGCCCAGACTCCCTCCTTGAGGCTGGAACGGATGTAAACCCCGTCGATGGTCAGCCGTTCACAACCGTAGGGATGAATCGTCCAGCTCGGCGAATCTATGAACGATAGGCCCCTGATGAGGACATCGCGGCACCTGAGCAGCAGGACCAGCTTTCCATACTGGTCATTCCTGGGAAAGGAGCGGACCAGGGGCCGGCCGATCTTTTCCATCTCCAGCTGGTTGGGGTAGATAAAGTCGTCGTGGAAATCGCCCTTTTCCCGCCACTCGTAGCCGGCCTGGCCGTCAACCACGCCCCGCCCTTCCAGGGTCACATTAACCAGGTCTTCACCGTAGAAAAGAGCGTCGCGGTCAAAGGCGGATTTATCCTTGATAGAATAAACGGTGGCTCCCGCTTCGATGAAAATCCTGACGTGGCTTCTCAGGTGGATGGTCCCAGTGCTGTAATCGCCCGGCGGAAAATACACCAGGCCGCCCCCGGCCGCGGCGCAGGCCTCTATAGCCTTCTGGATGGCCTGGCGGGCATTCTGGGATTTTTCCCCGGTAGCCCCATAATCCCTGACGTTAAAAACCGGGCCCGGGCCTGAAATCTGACCGGCCCCGGCCGATATGGACAAGACAAGGAAAGACAGAACAACAGAAGTCACAAGTCGAATTTTTTTCAGGTTTGATTCTACGAACATGCTCTCCTCCTCTCCGACCGAGATTATTTTATTTTATTCTCGGGCCCGGCAACAGAAAATTCTGTTTTTTGCGGAAAATCCATGCCGGCCAAAGAGTTGACTCCAGGAAAAATACTGGCTGATAAATGCGGATAGTATCCGGAAGTAAAAAATTCCAGGTTCACCATTGCCACCAAAATGACTCTGTCCTGAAAGCGAGCGGCAAAGTTGCGACTGGTGCCTCGGGACCCGAATTTTTCCTCAGCACCAAAACAAATTAGGTCGTTGGTTAAGACATGGTATCCAGGTTGGGGGAAGAGTTTTGGGTAGAGGTCGGTGAGCTTTTCCAGCTGGATAACCGGGAACGAGGCCACCAGTCTGGGGAGTTTTCGTTCCATCCTCAACTTCCTGAAGGGGGTCATACCCAGCGTTGAGTGATGCCGCACCGTATTATACATAAACTGCCATCTCATGGCTCTCAGGTAAAACTCCTTGAGGTCCACACAGCGCTCTATCTGCGGGATGTAGAACTCGTTGTCATCGGTCTGGTGGGAGCGTTCCACAAAGGCCTGGTACTCCTTCTTCCCCTTGGGTATATGAAGCAGCTCGGCCCGCAGTGGGGCAAAGACCCTGTTGTTAAGATACTCCAACTTCTCTACCGATTTACCCCCAAACTCCTCGCCGTTGTCGGTCTGAAGGGTTATCTTGTGCTCCAGAGCAAAGCTTCTTACAAAGTAGATTATAAGCAGCATGAACATCAGCCCATTGGTGAAGGTCTTCTCATAGGAGTAAGAGATAAACCTCAACCGGGTTTTCACATCTATGGCTGTCCACTGATAGGGAGGGATGTTCAGCTTCCTGGCCCAGCGCAGAGTTTCCTCAGAAAGGGTGGTAGAGTCATAGACCTCCTTAAGGTCAACCTGGAAGTGTTGTAAGGGATAGAGTGAGTCAAAATCATAGAAGCGGTTCCTCCGCCTGTAGCGGGAACGTTTGTACTTGATACTCAGTCGGTATCGCCTCAGAACATAACGGACGGTAGAGGGCGTTACCTCTACTCCCTTCTCTTGAAGTATCCGGGCTATCCGGTCCCGGCCGTAGCCGGTCTTCTTCCTCTCGGCCACGATCATCGCCTCCACCGCGGCTGAGGTCCTCCGCGGAGAGCGTTTTGGCCTCCGGGACAGATCCTTAAGGCCTTCCTCCCCGCCCTCCTTCCACCTCCTCAGCACCTTCCGGACCGTCTTCCTGGTGGTCCCAAACATCCTGGCCACCTCGGAGATATTCCCCGTCTCCTCATAGGCCCTGATCACGAACTTCCTGACCAGTACCGGCGCACTCTTGCCAAGCTCCTGGTAAGTGGGGTATATATTACTTGTCATTGGTGGGTGGGTTTCCTCCTTTCCATTAAAAGTTTTAACAAAACTTTTAAGGGAGGAAGCCCCGCTTTTTCAAGTACCAACCTGATAAATCTCCCCGCTTCCTCCACCCCAATCCCTATGGCCGGACTACCACCGCGCCGCTTCCAAACAGACCCATTAGACTGGATACCATGTCTTGACCGGAATGAAAATTTGGCTTGACTTTAATTATGGGAAGAATTAATATCTTTCCTTGAAAAAAAAGACCTTTCAAAATAGCCTGAAAAGGGTAAGTCAGAAGACCATGACCAGAAGTGAAGGTGTTTCTTTTTTCCCCGGTCGGGTTATGCCCTGTCTCAGGCCAGTCCCCTTATTTATCATAAAATCATCATAGTTGGAGGGAGGTTATCATGCCTTTAACCACCTGGCTAATAATCATTGGCGCCATAGTTGTTTTTCTGGCCATAGTGGGAGTGGTGCTGGCCACTCAATACCGGAAGGTTGGACCTAACGAGGCCCTGATCATCGCCGGCGGTCGCAAGAGAACCGTCACCCTGCCCGACGGGACGAAAAAGAAAGTTGGCTATAGATATAAACTGGGCGGCGGTACCTTCGTCTGGCCGTTCATTGAAAAGGTCTATACCCTGCCCCTCGAAGTCATAACCATTTATATCAAAACGCCGGAAGTCCTGACCCATGGCGGCATTCCCATCCTGGCTGAAGCCGCAGCTCAGGTCAAGGTGGATTCTACCGACCTGGCCATACGCTTGGCCGCCGAGCAGTTCCTGGGAAGCGGAAAGGAAGGAATTCGTGATGTGGCCATGACCGTGCTGGAAGGCAAGGTCAGGGAAATAATCGGCACCATGACTGTCGAGGAAATCTACCGCGGTCGCCAGGAATTTTCCAGGCGGGTGGCCCAGGCCGCCAAGGAAGATTTCGCCAACATGGGCCTGGTCCTGCTGAGTTTCTCACTCAAGGACATCAGCGACACCCAGGGTTATATCGATGCCCTTAGCAAGCCGGTAATTGCCGCGGCCAAGCGGGATGCGGCCATTGCCCAGGCCGAAACCGAGAAAGAAGCTGTCATCAAGTCGTCTCAGGCCCGAAAAGAAGCCGAGGTGGCCAGGCTGCAGGCTGAAGCCCAGATAGCCAAGGCCCAGTGGGAAAACGAAGCCAAGAAGGCTGAGTCCCAGACCTTCGTCAACCAGAAGAAAGCCCAGGCCGATTTTTCCTATGAACTGGAACGCACCCGGGTCAGCCAGGAAATAAAGAAAGAAGAGGCCAAGGTCAAGCAGATAGAAAAAGAAGAAGCCATCAAGATAGAAGAGCTGGAAATCAAGCGCAAGGAAAAAGAGCTGGAAGCCAACGTCCTGAAACCGGCCGACGCCCGCAAGTACCAGATCCAGGCCGAAGCCGAAGCTGAAGAAATCCGGCTGATGGCCGAGGGCAAGGGCAAGGCCGAAGCCATGAAGCTCGAAGCCATGGTCAAGGCCGACGAGATCAAGCTGCGCGGCCTGGCCGAGGCCGAGGCCATGCTGAAGAAAGCCCAGGCCTGGGAAAGATACAACGAGGCGGCCCTGCTGGAAAGCTTCATCAAGGTGCTGCCCGAGCTGGCCCGGGCCGTGGCCGAGCCCCTGGCCAAGGTGGACAAGATCGTGGTCATCGGCGGCGACAAGGGGCTTGGCACCAACCAAATTACCGGCCAGGTAACCCAGATCCTGGCCCAGATGCCGGAGGTGCTCAAGGCCCTGACCGGGGCCGACCTGGCCAAGTTCCTGAGGGACAAGCTGGGTTCAGCCACCGAGGCCAAGCCTGAGCCCCAGGAAAAGAAACCCGAGAAGAAATAATCCCGGAAAAGCAGGCAAGCCATGGTTTCAGAAAGAGTAACCAAAATAGGAGCTTCTCCCACCTTAAAGATTTCGGCCAAGGCCAAGTCCATGAAGGCCGAGGGCATCGATGTTATCGACCTGAGCGTGGGCGAACCCGATTTCCCGACGCCGGAAAATGTCAAGGCGGCGGCGGTTAAAGCCATCGAGCAGAATTTCACCAAGTACACCGAAAACGACGGCATTCCTGAGCTGAGAAAGGCTGTCTGCAAGAGGCTCAAGGAAGATTACGGGCTGGACTACAGGCCCGGCGAAGTTCTTATCTCCACCGGGGCCAAGAGCTCCCTTTACCACCTGGTCCAGGCCATCGTCAACGAGGGCGATGAAGTTATAATTCCGGCTCCTTACTGGGTGACCTACCCGGAGTGCGTGAACCTGGCCAAGGGCAAGCCGGTTATTGTGGAAACGCGTGAGGAAGACGGCTTTCTGCTGACGCCAGAGCAGCTGAAGGCCGCCATATCCCCATCGACGCGGGCCCTGGTGCTGAACAATCCCAGCAATCCGACTGGGGCAGCCTATACCAGGGAACAGCTCCTGGCTCTGGCCGAGGTCATCCGCAAGGAAGATATCTACATCATCGCCGACGAGATTTACAGTCGCCTGGTCTACGATGGGTTCCAGTTCGTGAGTTTTGCCACCCTGGGCGAAGACCTGAAAAAGAAGACCATCATAGTCAACGGGGTTTCCAAAACCTATTCCATGACCGGCTGGAGAATAGGTTACGCGGCCGGACCGGCCGAGATCATCAGCGCCATGAGCAAGATCCAGAGCCACACCACCTCCAACGCCTGCTCCATATCGCAGAAGGCCAGTGTCGAAGCCCTGGCCGGGCCCCAGTACGAAGTTAACCGCATGGCCGCCGAGTTCCAGAGAAGAAGAAACTACGTGCTGATGCGGCTGCAGCAGATTCCTGGAATTTCCTGCTTCAAGCCCCAGGGCGCCTTTTACCTGTTTCCCAACGTCAGCTCCTATTATGGGAAAGAAGCCGGCGGTATCCAGATCAGGAATTCCTACGGCCTGGCCTATTACCTGCTGCGGGAAGCCAGGGTGGCCATCGTTCCAGGAGATGCTTTCGGGGCCGACAATTACATCCGCATTTCCTACGCTACCTCCATGGAAAACCTGGAAAAAGGAATGGACCGGATAGCCGAGGCCATGAGCCAGCTGAAGACGGCCAAGAAAGTTAAGAAGATTTACCTGCAAAATTACGTGACCAAGGTAAAAAAATCGGTGCCGGTGGAGGTGGTGGCCGAGGGCAAACTGAGAGATGCCCTGGTGGCCGAGATGGAAAGCCACCTGGGTTACGAGAATTACTACGAGTGGAATGCCAACATCAACGGCACCATCGTTCAGCTCAGGACCAATGTCGGCCATCTCTATGACTTCTGGGTGGAAAACTGGTTCCCGGGCCAGATAGAAGCCGGGCTGGAACCGCACGCCGTGATTTACGCGGTGGACCAGGTGCCGGGAAGAGAACCGCGGGCCTATTACCACCCGGAAACCAGGACCGGAATCCTGGTTAACACAGACAATTACGGACCACTGCGGAAACTGGCCCTGGGCATGGTCCTTGATTCCTCGGAGCACCTGGGCATAAATGCCGTCCGGGGCATGGCCGTGGGGCTGGACGGAAACGGCCTTATACTGGTCGGACAGCCAGGAACCAAGAAGACCGAGCTGTTTTTTGAGCTGCTCAAGCAGCCCAAAGTCCAGGCCCAGACCAACGAGATTGTGTTCGTCCGCTTTTCGGGCAGCCGGGCGGTGGCCGACGCCGTCGAGAGAAAATTTTACATCCCCACCAATACCGTTGAACTCCATGATAAACTGGCCAGGCTCTTTGACCACAGCAAGTGCGAGAACGTGGTCACCAGGCGCGAGGACTGCACCGACCGCACCTGCCCCATGCAGGATGACTGCCGGCTCGACAAGGGCGCGCCCTACTGCTTCCGGGCTTCCGGCGAGTCCCAGGCCATGCTCGACCCCAACTGGCTGGCCGGAGCGCAGGGCTATACCAGGAGAACCAACCTGAAGAGCCTGGTAATCCTGCGTAACGACCAGGTGTCGCCGGCGGTGGTGGAGCTCAGCAAGGAAGAAGCCCTGAGAATACTGGAGAGCGGGGAGCCTTCGGGCGCGGTCAAGTCGCTCTCGGCCAAGGCCCAGCCCTTCTTTAACCCGCATCTCCTGGTGGTGAATGAAGACAAGCTGGCCATGCAACGGATGTTCTTCAGCCGCCTGCTGGACCAGGTGAAGTGCTATCTCGTTAACAGCGGTGTGGCCGGGGCCGAGGCTCTTAAACCCCTTTTATAAAAGGGGAATTAAACATACTTCCCGAACTTGTTCAAAGAACTCAATACCTTCCCAACCAGTCTGCCCATCCCGCTCCCGGTCCAATCAAAGGAATTAAAAGACAGGCAAAAAAATCAAACGGAAGAGCGAATTTTTATTGTTAATATGCTGCCTTGCATTGGACATCTTCCTGAATACTCATGTCACAATAAAGAAAAGAATTGATGACAAAAACCTGGAAAATGGATACCGATATTGCTGCCTCAGTGGAAAACCGAAAATATGGACTGCCGGCCAGCCGAAAATTTTTGTTACTTAAGTCTGACAGCTCAAGGAAAAAAGGGGTTCCAAATTTATTCTTCGCCGACCACTTTAATAGATTGGCCAGCGGCGGCTCATGAAGCCGTCACGGATCTCCCGCCAGTTGCCCAGCACTTCGTCGGCTATTTTCCGAACCTCTGCCCTGACCTTGCTGGCATCCAGGCCCCACAGCTCAACGTTGAGGGCCTGGGGCTCATCGATCGGTTCATTGATCTGGCTGACCATATAGACATAAACCTGTTTGGTCTCTGGCAAGGCCTGCACTATCCTGTCGGCAATCAGCTGGCTCATTATGCTGTATATCTTCCCGACGTGGCTGACCGGGTTCTTCCCGGCCACCGCTTCCAGGCTCATTGGCCGGTAGGGCGTGATCAGGCCGTTGGCCCGGTTGCCGCGGCCTACCTGGCCGTCGTCGCCCGATTCAGCGCTGGTGCCGGTTACAGTTAGATACTGCGATTCAGAAGTATCGGCATTATTTATGGTTACCTCAACCGGCCGGGAAGTATAACGCCGTACAAATTCTCCCCGCAGGAAATCGGCCATTTCCTTTTTCATCCGGTCGTAAGCCGGCCTGTCTTTAACCTCGGAAGCCACGAAGGCTGCGGCCACGGTCAGGTTTATGGATTCGCCCTTGCGGACACCCATAACCTTTATGTCCGCGCCCAGGGCCGGGAATCGGCGCTTGCCATCCGGGCTGTTCAGGAATTTCTCGGTTTCCAGAACCAGGGTTTCCAGCTGGCTGAGCGGGGCATAGCCCACGGCCAGCGAAGTATCATTAGCCCGGGGAGCCCTTTCGTCGTCGGCGAAAATCGCCGTCAAATCCTCACTGCCCTGCCTGATTAAGAGCTTGACCTGGAAGTGTTCTTTTTTTAGATGGGGCACCTGCCCCATCATCCAGCCGGCAATTCTGGTTTCAAGATATTTTATGGACTCGTTGTCGATGATTTTCTTGCCTTTGTATTCGCAGGTGGCCCGGCCGACGATGTAAAGAAGAGCCGGCTCACTCACCTTTCCGCCGCCGAACCCGGCGCTGGAACTTCCGCCGACCAGGACCGCTTTATCCACGTTATGATGCAGAATCCTTCCAGTCTCCCGCCGATAAATCTCGGACAGAGCCACCGAAAGTTCCTCGGCCGCCCCGTCGCACAGCGAATCAGGATGACCCTTGCCCTTGCGCTCCACGATTTCCACGGGCATCTCTTCGGCCAGGAAATCCCGTCCCTCCCGGACTTCAAAATAGTATCCAGACATTTTTTCCTCCAGCCAAACTATGAATTTACAGGGATGGATACCAGGCGGGAAAATTCGGGCAGGTAATATAAGGCCGGATTTAGAATCAGCCTTCCCACCGCGGTCTCCGCTCCGCTGTCTCTGGCGAGGCGCCTCTCTTCTGCTCGAGAGGAGCGGGACCTGGTGGCGATGCTCGCTTTCGCCCCACTCCTCTCATCTTTCGTTCCGGCCGGAGCCGGGACTCAACGCTTTTGGCACCTTGCCCCGCCGGGGGCAGGTTGCCGGGCTTCTTCGGGCGCGTTAACCCTCTGCCTCTCTGGATGAGAGGATGAGAACGCCAGCGCCACCTCTATTATAAACATAAAAAACGGGGGACACAATACTCATTCCCCAATTTTTTTATCAAAAAATGTCATATTTTTTGATTTCCATTCCACCTGAACAAGTTTCTGCCCCGGCCGAACCGGAAACGTAAACTTGGGCCACAGAGTAAATTTTTGTTGGGGCTTACGGGATTTTAATGGGCAAACCTGGATAATTGTTATCCTCACAGTCCAGTTCAAACTGCCGGCGCTGAACGCTTCTCGGAGGCCATCCAGCCCGGGTCTTCTGAATTGCTTTGTCAATCGTATAATTGACCAGCCAGGTTCTTTGCTGTTTGTTTTAGCTTAAGACCTCACCCGGTGCCTTAAAAAATCCTGTTTATACCCACAAAAATGTCTGATGAGCCTTTTTATTTTCTTTATTTTCCCTGAAACTTGATATTAACAATGAGAAGGAACCGGCCGAAAAGAGAGAATTATAAGGCGGCAATATCCATTTCAGATTCCTTTTGTCCTGGTGAATAAGCACCTGACTCAATAAATTAAAAACGACAATTCACGAAAATTGGGGAATGAGTATTGTGTCCCCCGTTTTTATTCACCCGCTATAAAAACCCTTTTAACCCGGCTGCGGTAATCAAAAGGATGGCCGCTGAATATTACCAGGTCGGCCTCTTTCCCCGGCTCCAGGCTGCCGATTCTTCCCGTCACTCCCATCACCTCCGCGGCATTGATGGTAATGGCTTTTAAGGCTTCTTCCTCGGGCAGTCCTCCCCTGACCGCCAGGGCTGCTAACAGCGGGAGTTCTTCAAGGGTTCCCAGCCCGTACTGAACTTCGCTTTGCAGCACAACTTTAACTCCTGCCCCGTGCAGCCTGGCCGCGTTGCTGATTTCAACCCGCTCCGTTTCCGTCCTTTTGGGCCCGATGCCGAAAGGACCGACTATTACCGGTATTTTCCTCCTGGCAATTTCTCCGGCCAGAAGATAGCCCTCGGCGCAGCCCACCAGGACCGCCTTCAAGCCGAACTCGTCAACCAGCCTTAAAGCCGCACCGATATCATCCAACCGGTAACATTCTATAAAAGCCGTTAATTCGCCCTTAACCACCCGGGCCAGGGCTTCCAGTCTTAAATCCCGTTTTGGTGCTTGAACCTCAGCCGCGTCTTTTCTGTCTTTTTTAGCCCCGGCCAGCTTCTTTTCATAAGCTGACCACTGCCCGGCATATTCCCGGGCTTCCAGCAGTGCCTGGCGGATGACATAGACGTTCCCCATCCTGGTTGAAGGCAGCCGGCCCTTTTCCCCGAAAGCCTGCTTCGGTCCTTCGCCGATTGAAAACTTCATCCCGGCCGGCGACAGCAGGACCATCTGGTCGGCAGTCTGGCCGCGAAGCCTGACTGCAGCCATCTGACCGCCTATGACCGACCTGCGGCCAGGCGTTACCAGGGCGGCCGTGATTCCCGCGGCCCGGGCCTGGGCTATCCTCTTATCAAATGGATTGAAACCATCAATAACACTCAGCTGGGCCACGTTCGGGTCGGAAAGCTCTTCATTCTCGCTGCGGCCGGTTTCATCGACCAGCCCCAGCGAAGAATGAGCATCTATCAGTCCAGGGAGCACCCAGCCTTCT
Source organism: Candidatus Aminicenantota bacterium (assembly GCA_013178315.1). Lineage (GTDB taxonomy): Bacteria > Acidobacteriota > Aminicenantia > Aminicenantales > Saccharicenantaceae > Saccharicenans. The sequence goes on along the minus strand of JABLWX010000003.1, from coordinate 22,397 downwards.
GGCTCTTCGATGACCTCGGCCTCCTCCGGAATCTTAATATCCCTGCCAACCGCTTTAATCTTCCCGTTCTCGATTAAGACCTGGCCGTTATCCAGGACCGGGCCGGCCATGGTCAGAATCCTGCCCGCTTTAATCGCCACGATGCGTGGGGCGGCTTTCCCCTCCTGCCTTTCCGCTTCGGCCAGAGCCAGAGCCCTTCCGGCTGAATTCATAAACAAAAAGCCCCAAATAATCACTGCTCCCACAACCACCGTCACTCTATTCCCGATAATTCTCAGAAATTTTTTTTCGCCGCTCATTTTATTTTGTTTCATGATTTGTTCTCCCGCCCCTCTTAAAGGCAATTTTTTTCCTCATATCTATCTCGCATTTTTATAGTACTGGTTTTTTTATTCTCATTTCGATTCTCCCCATTAATGCCCGGATAAATTTAACAAGTTGAGCCTCGCACCATCATTGGCTGACCACAAAAGCAGGCCCGCTGACTTTAAGCCCGACAGGTTCTCGTTTTCCTCTCCAGAGTCGGAAAACCTCACCCCCCAGCGAAATAGTGCCACTCCGGTATATCGACTTTCCTGGCGCATCTTTCTGGCCTTAATCTCCTGAAAGCTGCGAGCTCCGGAAGACCTCCCTGCCGTCTATAAAAACCCGCAGGGCCTGCTGCCGGACATCGAACAGGTCTCCGCTCCAGACCACCAGGTCAGCATCCTTGCCTTTCTCCAGGCTGCCGATACGACTTTCCAGTCCGACCAGCCTGGCCGGGTTGATGGTAATGGCCTTCAGAGCCACTTCCGGGTCCAGCCCGTACTTGACCGCAATTGCGGCCTGGGCTCGCAGGAAAGGCTGCTGGACCACATCGGCATCAGTCATGATGCAGACCTCCACGCCATGGCGGTAGAGATAATCAGCTAAGTTGACCAGTTGATTCTGGTCGTCGTAGGTTATCATCCGTGGCCCCACCACCACGGTCACTTTATCTCGGGCCAGTTCATCGGCTACCCTGTAAGCCTCCTCGGCATGAGCCAGTGATAGCTGCTTGAAGCCGAATTCCCTTGCCAGGCGGACCGCAGTCATGATGTCATCGGCCGGGCCGACGTGGATATGAACCGGAATTTTCCGGTCAAGGACCAGGAGCATGGCTTCCTTCTTGAGGTCGCGAGGCGGCGGACCGGCCGCCGGATTCTTTTTCTTCTCCTTTTCATAATTTTCAAGCGACTTTTTATAATCGGCAGCCTCCAGCATGGCCTGGCGCACCAGGTAAGCCGTTCCCATCTTGGTCATGGGCATCTGGCCTTTCTGGGCATAGGCACCCTTGCGGCCGAGGGCCATCTTCATCACGGCCGGGAATTTGAGGCACATCTCATCGACCGTCTTGCCCCGCAGCTTCAGCACCGCAGACTGCCCGCCGATGACGTTGCCCGAACCGGGGTGGACCAGGGTCGCGGTCACCCCTTCGGCTACGGCGTTTAAGAACTGGTTCCGGTCGGGTCCCAGCCCCTCGGGATGGATGGAATCAATAATCCGGAGCTGGGGCGTAACCGGGTCGGTCATCTCGTTGTCCTCGGTTACCCCGCCGCTTGGACCCAGTCCCAGGTGGGAGTGGGCGTCGAACAGACCGGGGGTGACCAGGCAGCCGGAGGCATCTATGACCCTGGCTTCGGGGGGAACCTTGAGGTTTGGCCCGATATCCAGAATTTTCCCGTCCTTGATGAGGATTGTGCCCGGGTCATAATTCTGACCGGTGGCAGTCAGCACCCGGGCCCCGGTGATGGCTATCACTTCAGAACCAGTTGCCTTCGGCAATTCGCCGGCTTTCGCCTTTAAGGTAAGGTTATGCAAAAGCAGGCTGGAAAGCAGAAGAAAAATGAGAAATAAAATTACGGCCGGCTTCACTTTAGCCCCGAACCAACAGCCCATCAGGCTGTCTGGCTCTGAACACCTTAAACGGCGGTGGTCAGTTTTCCGGGAATAGAGGTTTCTCATTTTCACTCCCCGCGATTAATTTCATAAGATTGAATTCTACTAAATTCCCGTGCCTAAAAGAAATAATTTCACTTCCCGAAACGGAGTGGGCGCAGTCCTGCCGGCCTAATAGATTCTTGCTGAAATGATGTAATTTTTCTCCTATCGTAATTGTTTATTCTTAATAAGTCCAGGGGCCGCGTGAGCCTATCTGATTATCTTTATAAAGGGGAAAACCCCTTCTTCGCTGATATTTCTCCCCCCCCGCCCACTTTATTAGTTAAAGAAAACAAACCGGAATTTCTCAGGGCTCCATAGCAACCGCCCGGTAAACCTGGTCAACCAGAGCGGGGATGTCGGGGGTGGCCTTGCCCCCGGTTTCTACCGGCTTATGGAATATTACCTCGATTTTCCCCCGCCGCGGAAAAAGCCGACCCTTGGGCATCAGCTCGAAGGTGCCTTTAATGGTAATGGGGATGATTGGGGCCTGGGCGGCCACCGCCAGGAAAAAACCGCCACGCTTGAAGGGCTGAAGCCGCCCGCTGCGGCTCCTGGTCCCCTCGGGAAAAATCAGGAAGGAATAACCCTTTTCTTTCATCATCCGTGCCGCCTCATCGATACTGCGCTTGCCGCCGCTGGCCCGCTTGCGGTCAACCGGGATAAAGCCCACGAAACGCATCCCCGGGCCCACCACCGGAATCCTGAAGACGCTCTTTTTTAAGATTACCCGGACCCGCTGGGGTATAACATAAAAAAGAAGAGGCCCGTCCAGGAAGCTCAGGTGGTTGGCCATGAAGACGTAGCTCCTGAGCATGTCTACGTTCTCCAGTCCCTCGACTTCAATCTTCAGGCCTAAAATCCGCCGGCTTACGGCCATGGCCCATTTGGCCACCCCGAGCAGCGGCTCCCTGATGCCGAGCGGCCAGCACAGTATTAGCACCGGGGTGATCAACACCACCAGCACCAGGTAGAAAACAAGCAGAAGGATTGTCCTGACTACCGCCATCACCCCAAGATTTTACCACAATTTGCTTTCTTATCGTTTCACTTGAAAAGGTACTAAATTCCGCCTGGAATAAACAGGGCCGGGCGAATGGAGACAGTAACATACAGCCTTTACTTAAGCACTAACCCTAAAATATACTATCTAGAAAAGATAATCAGGAAGGAAATGATGAATATATCCGTTTTCAGAAGAAATCGACATGCTCTCGAATCAGCTTTTCTTTTTATCACGATTTCATTTTTTCTGAACCAGTCACTATGCGGCTACTCCTTAAGTGCTCAAAAGGTAGAAACATTAAGAGTTGGAGCGGCGAGGATCGCATTAAGAGTGAACAAAATTTATGAGGAACTCGGCTATATAATAACCAAGAATCAGCTGGGGGCAACCATCATTCACGACAAGAAAAGGAACAGGAACCTCGATACGGGGGGCGGATTTCATGGAACAGACCTGATGCTTTTTCTGGCGATTCGCGACATCTTCCCGGCGCGGTCAATATTTATAATTGGGAACGCCTTCGGTTACAGCACATTTTGTTTGGCTGAAGTTTTTGGGGAAGCAAAGGTAGACGTAATTGATGCCGAAATAGAAGGAGAAGACAACAAGGTGGGATCCAACTTAACTAGGAAAATAGCCGAAAGGTACTATCCATCAGTCAGGCTGACCATTGGCTTTTCTCCAGAAGATACCCCCAGGGCAGTCCGAAAGGAAGTCATCGATACGGGTGGTTATGAATTGATTTTTATCGACGGCTTGCATACGAATGATCAGATATATAAAGATTTCAACGGGATATCTCCTTACCTCGCACCCAAATGTATCGTTGTCATTCATGACGTGGGTTTGGCCAACCTGCAGTCTGGGTTTAGAGCCATAAGAGAAAGGGCGAACCAGATCCGCTTTAATTTATTTATCAGCAGGTTAATCTGGACCCATTTCGGAACAGGCCTTCTGGCCAGAGGTTTCCCACCTTTGCAGTTCGAACCCTATTTCAGGGGAATAACCGATTAGGCTTGTTGCTACCTATAATTTTTGTTTTCTTCCTTTAGTTTTAATAAAATAAGGCGACAGAAGATGTTAGCTGCAGTCAGGACCCTCCGGCCTAAACAATGGACGAAGAATTTCTTTGTTTTTGTTCCCCTCGTTTTTTCAGTTAAACTATTCGATGTCAATTCCTTAATAATAAGCCTTAAAGCCTTTATAAGTTTTTGCCTGGTATCTGGCGCCCTGTACACTCTCAATGACCTTTGTGACTTAAAAGAAGATCAACTCCACCCCATCAAGAAGAATCGGCCCCTGGCCTCAGGGCAACTTACAAAAAGAAGCGCCTACGTCATAATAGCTGTGACCGCCGGCGCCTCTCTGGCCCTGGCCTTTTCCATCAACCTGAACTTCCTTCTGATTGTCCTGAGTTATGTGGCCCTGCAGATTCTCTATTCTTCCTGGCTTAAGCACGTGGTAATCATAGATATATTCATGGTAGCCGCTGGCTTTTTTCTCAGAGTAATAGGCGGAGCCTTAGCCATACAGGTGGAAATCTCATCGTGGCTCATCATCTGCACCATACTCCTGGCCCTTTTCCTGAGCATGACCAAGCGGAGGCATGAATTTCTTATCCTGGTAGATAAAGCCCGGGAACACCGACCAAGCTTGAAAGAGTATAATCCGTATTTGCTGGACCAGATGATTTCCGTGGTAACCGCCTCCACCCTGATCGCCTACTGCCTCTACACAATATCCGATGACACCGTGAGAAAATTTGGCAGCCGGAACCTTATCTTTACCACACCCTTTGTCCTCTATGGCATTTTTCGGTATCTCTACCTCGTCCATCAAAAAGACCAGGGCGGAACCCCGGAGGAAATGATCCTGAGGGATAAACCGCTGCTGGTCAATATTATACTCTGGATAATTTCGATACTATTTATCCTTTATCTGAGGTGACTCGAGGGGGTTTTATGAACAAAGCCAAGGTCGCTGTGATAAAGACATCGCCCGAGACAGTCCTGAGCGATTATTACCGGCTGATGCATCTGGCCGATTATCAGCAACACCTGCCCAGAGGCAAAGAAATTGCCCTCAAAATAAACATATCCTGGCATTATTATTATCCGGCCTGTTCAACTCCCCCCTGGCAGCTGGAAGGAGTCATCAAGACCCTTCTTGACGATGGTTATCCAAAAGAAAACCTGTATGCCTGCCATAACCGAACGGTGGTGGTCTCTGCCAAGAGGGGCGAACGTAATAACAAGCATCTCCCGGTAGTGGAGAAGTATGGTATACGCAACATTCACCTTTATGAAAAAGGAGAGGAATGGGTCTGCTATCAGCCAAAGGGCAAGATAAGGGTACTCTACGACATCTTCCCGGAAGGCATCCATATTCCAAAAAGACTCATAGACAGCAGCATTATTCACCTCCCGACCATGAAGACCCACGTCTTTACCACCATGACCGGCGCCATGAAAAATGCCTTTGGTGGCCTGTTGCATGAAAAAAGGCATTACACTCATTCGGTCATCCATGAAACGCTCGTTGACCTGTTGACCATCCAAAAGGAAATTCACCCCGGCATTTTTGCGGTGATGGATGGCACCATTGCCGGAGATGGTCCGGGCCCCAGGTGCATGGTTCCTCACGTCAAGAATTACATCCTGGCCAGCGCCGACCAGGTGGCCATCGACGCCGTGGCCGCCAAGATGATGGGCTTTGAGCCGATGGAACTAAAATTTATAAGGCTGGCTCATGAAGCCGGGCTGGGCTGCGGCGACCTCAGAGAGATAGAGATAGTGGGCGAGGATATTTCTGAGGTGAATTTCAATTTTCAGAAAGATAAAAATACCCTGGCCAGCCGGGGTCAGAAGCTAATTTACTGGGGGCCGCTCAAGCCCCTGGAAAAATTACTCCTTCGTTCCTTCATCACTCCATGGTCATATGTCGCCTCGGTCATCTTTCACGATTATCTCTGGCATCCCTTTATTGGCCGCAAAAGAACGAGAAAAATATTGAGAACCGACTGGGGCAAGTTATTCAATTCTTACTGATTCAATTTTTTTACCTGGGGATATCAGAGAAAGTCGTTAAATCATCTTAAATGATTGCCAAGGAGATTTTAGGCGGGAACTTTAAGCTTAATACAAATCTGAGGACTGTTTGATCAAGAAATAGCTATTATTTACTCCGAACCACCCTTCCCAGGTAACTCATTTCTATCCTGGTTTGCCAGCCTGGGTATACCCTTGTGTTTGCCCCTGGTCGAGAAACAGATCCAGAAAGCTATTATGGCTAACATAGAAACAAGGCTTATCATCCGCCCCATTAAGAAACTATCTGGCCAGTATTTTATTCGTATTTCATGCGAACCAGGCGGAACCGCAACCCCTTTGGAAAAGACGTTGGCCGAAAATATCGTGGTTCTTTTCCCGTCGACCCAGGCTTTCCAGCCTTTAGAGTAATTGCCCGGAACAACTAAAACTGCTGCCAGCATCGAGCTAACCCTGAATCTTCCGTAGCCAGGCTTCATTTCAACAATTGATAACTCGCCCCCGGCTGGCCTGCCAGCATTTTCATCACCACTCATATAAACAGCTTCTGGCACCTTGACTTCGCCATCGACAAGCACCTTCTCAAAAGGGTCAAAGCCGGGATTCAAGAATTCAGTCAATTTATCATTATTCTTATGAGCCGAGACAAGCTTGTAGGCCAAATATGGATGAGCTCTCTCTTCGGATACCCTCTGAACAGAGACCCCAAGCCTCTCATTAATGGCATAACGCTTAGACTCACTCTCAGAGAATAAAGGTTTCTCCCCAAGATAATACTGGCATCCGAGATATCTTAATATTTTAAGTTTATCATCGAGCGGCAACCCTCTTATTCTCTTGTTTAATTCCCTGTCAACCCTCGGATAGGTAGCCATAAAATCATCATTCATTACATAGCGAACTCCATAGGGCAATGCGGTGAACGGATATAAAGACTGCCGGTAATATTTGAAAAGCGTCTTGCGGTTAATCTTATCAACGCCCTGAATAAAAGGCACATAGCCATCTCGATAGAGTGTTGGCGTAGGGGCAAGCTCCTCAATAATCTTGGGTCTATCAAAAAAGGAATGATCAACCACGGGGTTTATAAATCTATTATGGTAGATGGGATCTGCCAGACAAATAATGATCAATAAAATCAACATTGCCTTTTTAATCCGGGAAGTTTTTTCCAAGAGAACGAACAATAGACCATAAATAAGAAAAAGCGCCAGTCCTGTAAAAATGGACCTGGTTAAACTCTGCTTTGATCTCCAGTCCTCGATTACAAAAAAGTTAGAGAGTCCGGTAACTATGTTCTGTCTGAGTATTAATATAACGCTCCCCAAAATTACCCCTGATAGAAGGAGTATTCTACCAAACCTTTTTCCAACCCTCTCTTTTTCCAGTCGGCTTAGGCCGAGCCCGGCCAGTAAAGACAGGCAGATAAGCGTCCCCATAAAATACTTCACCGGAAACCTGATCGAAGATATAACAGGTATTTTTTTATAGACTAAATATAAGGGTGAATACTTGCCAAAAGATATAAGAAAAAATGAGGCGGAAGCCACTAATAGCACTAGTTCTGTTCTATTCTTATAATTTCTCAAAGAGAATAAGGATAATATCAGGAACCCAAATCCTACATAAAGGCTATAATAGAGAGGATACCAGGTATTGAACAGATGTCCCCCCCAGAAATTATCGTTTCCCGGCTGCCGGTCATCACCCAGAATTCCTGGAAATACAAGATTGATCAATTGTATCGGCTCGAGGGGCCATAATTCTATTTGAGATGAACGACCGGACTTGATAAGCATCTCCAAGGAAGGGACAAGCTGGATACAGGTTATGAGTACCGAGAATAATAGGATTAAACCAAGTCTTAAGGCATAATAACCGAACTCTCTTAAACTCAAGCTGAAAATAATTGCCTGAACTATAGACAACAGGATTGTAAGCACAATGATTTCGGGAGCACCTGCCAAGATCAGTAAGGCCCAGACCAAAAGATTAAGGAGAAATTTCGGAGATTTTATCGGCCAGCATAGCCTCTGTAAGAACAACGCCCACATCATCCAGGCAATAGCAGCAATGTGGTTGTAAAATTCAAAAGAGGAAAGATACATCCCGCTCAGAAAAAATAGGCTGCTTGACAGAAAAGCCGCCCTTCTGGAAAGACCGTAGGTTTTCGCCAGCAGATACATCCCCAGCCAGCCAATAAGGGGGTGAATTAAATAGTGGATCTTAAAAGCGATAAAAAAGGGCAAGACCAGGTATAACCAGGTTGTGGGATAAAATATGGCCATTTTGGGATTGGCCAAAAAAGGCTGACCATTGCCGTGGGCATCGGTCCAGAGAGCCAGGTTGCCTTCTTTAAGGAGCTGAGCGGTATGCATTCTTAAAGGTGTTTCCAGAAGAGTGGAATCGCGCTCGTAAAAGGTGTTTGACCTGAAGAAAAAAGACGAAAATAAAATTAGAAATATAAGCAGATAGATGAACAAATAAAGAAAATCGGATCGATTTAAAGAGTTGCCCTTGAACACTGGCTATCTCCTGTTTAACCTGGTTGATTCCTCACAGGACAATCCCGATTTATGGTTAATAAGCTTTGGAACTTTTTATACCTGATTCTTTTGAAGAGTCACATGGCACCAATGCGGGGGCCTGGCCTTCTTCGTTTTGGTTCATGCTTTTCTCTATTTTATCCAAAAATCAAACCCAAAAAAAAATATTATGATGAAAAACACTGAACATTTATTGCCCGGGCGCCTTTCGGACCTAAAAAAAGGGGGCGGCCGAAGCCGCCCCTTGCGCTCAATACAATATCAGATACTATGGGCCTCAGGTGCCAGTGCCAGCAGCGGTGCGGGGGCCAATCACGACGCTCCCGTTCCAGTTAACAATTTCTTTATTAAAGTCTTGCATGGAAGTTACTTCATAGAGGTTTAGCGATGGATCCGAAGTATTGTAGGTAATATCAGTAGTTGCTTCATTTCTTCCCGATGAACCTACAATAAAATCGTCATCAGCCCAATCCTGACCAGAGGGAAGTTCTATGCCAAAAGCATTGCCGCCGCAGTTGGTAGCCTGGCAATAAACATAGAAATAATGGCCCCACTGGTCCTTAGCCGGGAATACTTTCAGATAAAATCCCTGTAAATCAGTAATGATCTGGTCGCCACCGGAAAGCTGTCCTGTGCCTGAAGCTGGAGCAACTCCCTTATCAGTAACATAGTCCATCAGACCAGTAGCAATCGTGTTGATGTCCTTAACTGTACCCTTCTGTTTGGCCTTCTGCAGGGCAGACATGGCGTTGGGGATTAGCAGCGCAGCCAGGATACCGATGATGGCCACCACGATGAGCATTTCGATGAGGGTGAATCCTCTCATCTTTTTTAACATGTTAAACCTCCTTAATTCTCGCCGACTATCCGCCGGCTGAGATGTTTTTCACTCGCCATATATAGTGCAAGTACCGTGCCAACCTGAACAAAAATAATAATCTATTAAATATCAATAGGTTACAAACACTCGCTTATTAAAATATAGACTTCTGCGCCACTATTTGTCAACGTTTGTTGCCACAATTTGCTTCCGCCATAAAAGCCATAAAATATATATTTACCCATATTTCTGTTAATCTCCCAGCCCGGTTGGCCTGCCCCGGCCCCGACACAACCCGATAGCTTTTCCTGGCTTGTAATTTGCCCGTGCACAGGATGGCAAATATCTATTTTTTATAAATTATTCATCATATTTTCAGGTTGCCAGCCAGCTGGCTACCCGAGTATCTTCCAGATTGATAACTACCCCATCCCGGGCGGTTTTCAGATATTTTTTGACCCTAACTTTTAATCCTAAGGCTGGAAACTTAGGCTCTCGCCTAAAATTTATGCAAAGATAAGAATTGAGTTAAATCGAATGAACAGGAGCGTTCGGGGGGTAACCATGATTGGTCGGTTACTTTCTTCCTGGTTGCCAGGGATTCTATTATTTACATTTATGCCTTACCTATCATTGCCACTCGAAACCACCTGGTTATTCTCTTCTTCCCTGATTTTCGCTTTTAGCTCGTACTTATCGATGAGATAGCGCAGGGTGCGGTAGCTCACCCCCAGCATCGGGGCCGCTTTTTTCATCCGCCCCCCGCTTTTTTCCAGCGCCTTAACTATATACCTTTTGGCGATATCGTCCAGGTGCCGGTTCAGGTCAAAGCCTGGTCCCAGCTCGACCCTGATTTCATCTTTCTTAACCAGGCCCAGCATCTCGGGCGGCAGACAGGCCGTGGTGATGGTCTCGCGGTCTTCAATGGCCACAATCCGCTCGATGACATTTTCCAGTTCCCTGATATTCCCGGGCCAGGAATACTGCTCAAAAATCCCCACCACTTCCGGAGCCAGCCGTTTCATCTTCTTCCCCATCTGCTGGCAGTACTTCTGCAGGAAATGCTGGGTCAGCAGCGGAATGTCTTCCACCCGCTCCCTCAGCGGCGGCATCTCAAAGGAAATCACGTTCAGCCGGTAATACAAATCTTCCCTGAACTTGCCTTCCTCAATCCGCTTCTTCAAATCCTGGTTGGTGGCCGCAATCACCCGGACATCGACCGGGATTTCTTCCGTCCCGCCGACCCGCCTGATCTTTCTCTCCTGCAGGGCCCGCAGCAACTTGACCTGGGTCCAAGGGGACATCTCCCCTATTTCGTCCAGGAACAACGTCCCCTTGTGGGCTACCTCGAACATGCCTTTTTTATCAGAAATCGCCCCGGTAAAAGACCCCTTGGTATGCCCGAAAAGCTCGCTCTCCAGCAGGTTCTCGGGCAGGGCAGCGCAGTTGATGGTCACAAAAGGCTTGTCCTTCCGCCGGCTGAGACTGTGGATGGCCCTGGCCGCCATTTCCTTGCCCGTTCCGCTCTCCCCTGTAATCAGGACCGTGCTGTCGGTCCCGGCCACCTTGTCTATAAGCAGGTATATTTCCTGCATCAACCGGCTCTTGCCGATCATATTTTCGAACTTGTACTTCTCTTTCAGGTCCTTCTTAAGCAGGATGTTTTCCTGCTCTAAGTGCTTCCTCTCCAGCCCCCGGGCCACCAGTATCTTCAGCTCTTCCACGTCGAACGGCTTGACTATGTAATCCAGGGCCCCGGCCTTGAGGGCCTCCACCGCCTGCTGGATACTGCCGTAAGCGGTAATGACAATCACCGGCACCTCGGGCTGGTTCTCCTTGACGTACCTCAAAATTTCCATGCCGCTCATGTGGGGCATCCGGATGTCGGTTATCACCAGGTCGACCGATTTGCTGTTGAGGATATCCAGGCCCTCGGCCCCGGAAGTTGCAGTCTTAACCTCGTAGCCTTCCTTCCTGAAGACCACGTTCAGGACTTCCAGCAGCCCCTTTTCGTCATCGATGATTAAAATGGTGTCCATCTTCGTCCTGCCTTTTTACCTTACTTCTGCCCCTTTCTTTTTTTCATTCACGAGGGGAAGGGTGATGATAACCTCGGTGCCCCGGCCAACTTCCGAATTCACCTGTATCTTGCCGTCATAATCTTCGACCAGCTTCTTGACGGTAGCCAGCCCCAGTCCCCGCCCTTCGCCGAAGCCCGAGTAAAAGGGAACAAACAGGTTCTCTTTATCCTGTTCACTCATACCGAATCCATTATCGGTAATGACTATTTTTAAGCCATCCCGCCGCGAGTTGTAGAAGTTCAAACTCAGCTTTCCGCCTTCCGGCATGGCCTTGATGGCGTTTTTAATCAGGTTCCAGTAAATCTGCTTGAAGTGATTGGGGTTACCGTAGTAAGCAATCCTCCGGAAGAGATAATTGCCGTCCACCCTGATCTTATTCCCGTCCAGCTCTCCGCTCGAACGCAGCATCTCCAGCGTCTCGTTCAGGAGCATCCCCAGGTCAATTTCGCTGAACATTTTCTTGGACGGGGTGGCGAAATCCAGGAACTGCTCCAGCAGCTGGGAAACCCTGTTGGATTCGCGGACGATTATTTCCATCATCCGACCCACGTCCCCGTTCCCGGTATATTCGGACTTTAAGACCTGGACAGCGCTGGAAATGGCGGCCAGGGGATTCCTGATTTCATGGGCCAGGGTAGCCGACACCCGCCCCGCTTCAGCCAGGCGCTCCCTCAGGATAAGTTCTTTCTGGGCCTGCTCCAGCTCGTGCCGAGCCTTCTTCAAGCTGCGGCTTAGATAGCTCATGAAAAAGGCCACCGCAAAAAACACGGCCCAGGCCAGGATCAGGTTGAACAGCACCGACCCGAATTCCTGCTTGACCGCCTGGTCAGGATGGAAATAGGGAATCAGGCCAAAATAGGTGGCATCCACCAGGAAGCCAAACAGAACCGCTGACAACCCGGCAGCCAGGTAGGTGGCCTTCTCCGAAATCACCAGGCTGGCGGCAATGATGGCAAATATATAAAGGAAATAGGTGGCCGTGAACATGCCGCCCGAGATATAGACCAGCCAGGTGATCAGCAACAGGTCCGAGATCAGCTGCAGGTAAGCCTGTAACACCAGGAACTTGCCCCACAGGTATAGCAGGAAATAGAGCAGCGACAGGCCGTAGAAAACGATTATGGCCATGATGAAGACCGGCGGAAAATCTGTCCCGGTTGAATACTGGATGATAAAGGTGGCAATCAGAATGGAGGTGATGATGAGCAGTCTGATCAGGATGTATCGGAGAAGGTCTTTTTTTTCGATCTTTTCTTTCATGGCCTTCTAACTGCCCTAATTCTTTTCTCTGCCGGCTCCCGGGCCGGCTCTATTACCAGACCCACAAGCCATTCGCGCTGCTGCCGCCGCCGGGGTCTGCCCGTCAGACCCTCGCTTTCTGGCCTCCGATCTCAGAACTGCTGGATCAGGTTAAAGAGCGGCAGGTACATGGAAATGACCAGGCCGCCGACGATACCACCGACAAAAATCAGGACCATCGGTTCCAGGGCGGCCAGCAACGAGGTCACGGCATCGTCCACCTCGTCGTCAAAGAAATTGGCCAGCTTACCCAGCATTTCGTCCAGGGTACCGGTTGATTCACCCACGTTGACCATCTGGATCATCATCGGCGGGAACTCCCCCTGCCCGGCTTCTTTCAGGGCATCATTCAGGCTCTTGCCCTCGGAAACCATCTGCCTGGCATTCAGGATCTGCCTCTCGATGATCACGTTTCCCGTGGTGGTCGAAGCAATCTTCAGGCTTTCCAGCATCGGCACGCCGCCCGAAATAAGGGTGCTCAGGGTCCTGGTGAACCGGGACAGGGAAATCTTTCTCATCAGATTGCCCATGACCGGGAACTTCAACATCCCCCTGTCAACGGCTTCACGCCCCGGAGGAGTCTTCCGCCAGTACCTGAAACCAACAACCAGGCCAACCAGGCCGAGGAAGATGATGATGATGAACCGCTGCACAAACCGGCTCAGGGCCAGGACAAACGCGGTCAGGGCCGGCAGCTGGGCTCCCAGTTCCTGGTAGATGCTGCCGAAGACCGGGATAACCTTCCACAGCATGAAGATGGCCACCAGTATGGCAAAGGTGATAATGGCCGCCGGGTAAATCATGGCCTGGCGGACCTTGGCCCTTAACTTAATCATGCTTTCCTGGTAATCGGCCAGGCGGCGCAGCATGGTATCCAGCGAACCGCTCTGCTCGCCCGAGGCCACCAGATTGCAGTACAGGTCGTCAAACACCTTGGGATGCTTTCTCAGTGCCTGGTGCAGGGCCGAACCGGCTTCCACGTCTTCCTTGACCTCGGTGATCACCCGGCTGAAATACCTGTTCTTCTGCTGCTCGGCCAGCAGGCCCAGGCTCTGGATCAATGGCAGCTCGGCATCGATCAGAACAGAAAGCTGCCGGCTGAAGAAGGCCAGCTCTTTAAGCCTGACCTTTTCCCTTTTAAGGAAAGGAATAGCCGGAATGGCTCGCTTTGGTTTTATGCTGATGACCGCTATCTGGTCTCTCTGCAGCGCCCTGGTCAGTTCTTCAACGGACTCAGCCACCCTTTCCCCACCGACCACGTCACCATAACGATTTTTTCCCGTCCAGACATAAACTGGCATCGCCCTTCTCCTTACTTATCTCTCAATCTCATATCTATTTCCCGGTAAAAGAACCGGTTCCTTTTTTAACCATGGTTCCTTCATGCCTCTGAATGATGTCAATCAGTTCTTCCTGGTTGGAGGTCACGGCCATGGCCGTATCCAGGGTGATCAAGCGCCGGAAATACAGGCTGGCCAGGCTCTGGTTCATGGTCTGCATGCCGAATTTCTCCTGGCCCATCTGCATGGCCGAGTAGATCTGGTGAATCTTGTTTTCTCTTATCAGGTTCCTGATGGCCGGGTTGGGGATCAGTATCTCCATGGCCAGGACCCGCCCCTTGCCGTCGGCCCGGGGCAGCAGGGCCTGGGTCAGAACTGCTTCCAGGATCATGGACAGGGTCACCCGGACCTGGGCCTGGTACTGGCTGGGGAAAATGTCGATGATTCTGGATATCGACTCGCAGGCCGAGTTGGTATGCAGGGTGGAAAAGGTCAAGTGCCCGGTTTCAGCCACGCGCATGGTCGCCTCCACCGTTTCCAGGTCCCTCATCTCTCCCACCAGTACCACGTCCGGGTCCTCCCGCAGGACCGAGCGCAGGGCGTTGGCATAGGACAGGGTATCGGTGAACAGCTCTCTCTGGTTGATGATAGCCCGCTTCGGGGTGAAATAGTATTCAATCGGATCCTCAACCGTGACTATGTGGACATCCCGTTCATGGTTGATATGGTCCAGCATGCAGGCCAGGGTGGTGGACTTGCCGCAGCCGGTCGGACCGGTGACCAGGATCAGGCCCCGGGGCAGGTAGCAGAGCTGGGCCACCCGCTGGGGAATGCCCAGCTGGGCAAAGCTCCACATGGTCGGCAAAAACCGCCTGAAGGCCGCGGCCACCGAACCCTTCTGCCTGAAGACGTTGACCCGGAACCGGCCCAGCTCCTTGATACCAAACGATAGGTCCAGCTCCATCTTTTCTTCAAATATTTTTTTCTGCTTGTCGTTGAGGATGCTGTAAATCAGGTCCTGGGTTTCTCCCGGCTGAAGGGGAGGGTGGTCTATGTTCTTCAGCCTGCCGTGGACCCTGATCCGCGGCGGCACGTAGGCCGTGATGTGCAGGTCGCTGGCATCCTCCTCCACCGCAATTTTCAACAGTTCATAGATCGGTTTTGCCATTCATGCCTCCTAATCCCAATCCCTGACGGTTTCCCTCAGGACTTCCTCAACGGAGGTGATCCCGTTCTTGATCTTGATCAGGCCGCTCCGCCTCAGGGTGATCATGCCGTTTTCTATGGCCCGGCGCTTGATCTCCCTCGTGGTCGACCGGTTGAGGATCATCTCTTTAATTTCGTCGGTTATCTTCATGACTTCAAACAGAGCCGTCCGGCCCTTGTAGCCGGTATTGTTACAGGCCTCGCAGCCCCGGGCCCTGAAGATGTGCAGGTCGTCAACCTCGTTCTCCCCGAAGCCCATGTCCAGGAGCGCCCTTTTTGGCAGGTCCTGGGGTTCACAGCACTTCTTGCACAGGCGGCGGATCAACCTCTGGGCCACAATCAGGATGACCGAGTCGGCTATCAGGAAGGGCTCAACGTTCATGTTGATCAAACGGCTGATGGTGCTGGGAGCGTCATTGGTATGGACAGTGGAGAAAACCAGGTGACCGGTCAGGGCGGCCTTTACCGCCACGTCGATGGTGTCGTAGTCACGGATTTCTCCGACCAGCATGATATCCGGGTCCTGCCGCAGGAAGGACCTCAGGGCATTGGCAAAAGTCAACCCGATCTCTTCTTTGATCTGGACCTGGTTAATCCCCGGGATATAGAATTCTACGGGGTCCTCGGCCGTCATGATGTTGACGTCGGGAGTGTTGAGAGTGGAGATGGCCGAATAAAGGGTGTTGGTCTTGCCGCTTCCGGTGGGACCGGTGACCAGGACGATTCCCCAGGGCCGGTGGATGGCTTCCTGGAAAATTTCCAGGGACTCGGGTTCAAAGCCCAGCTGGGTCAGGTCCAGCCGCAGCATTTCCTTGTCCAGGATACGGGCCACGATCTTCTCGCCGAACATGGTGGGCAGAGAGCTGACGCGCATGTCCACCTCTTTTTTCTTCCCGTTCTCCAGCTTGACCCGCATCTTGATACGGCCGTCCTGGGGCAGGCGCTTCTCGGCAATGTCCATGTTGGCCAGGATCTTGACCCTGGACAGGACCGGGTTCTTGAACTTCATGGGCAGGTCGGCGATTTCATACAGGTCACCGTCTATCCTGTAGCGGATGCGGAATTGCTGCTCGTAGGGCTCGAAGTGAACGTCGCTGGCTCCCCTCTTTATGGCGTCGATAAAGGTCTGGTTGACCAGGGTGATGATGGGAGCCTCGTTGCTGGCCTGTTCCAGCTCGGTGATGTTATAGTCTTCGTTCAGCTCCTTCTCGTCAATGACATTGATCCGGCCCTCGTCGGCCAGCTCGATGTCCTCGATAAGCTTCTTGACCTTCAGAGCATCGCTGACGCCATAGTACTTATTGATGGCATTCATCACGCCGGTTTCGGTGGAAATGACCGGCTGGATGCTCAACGAGGTCCTGAACCTTATATCCTCGATAACCTCCAGGTCGGTTGGGTCGACCATGGCCAGCGTCAGGAAGGACTTAATCTTATGGATGGGCATGACCATATACTTCTTGGCCACGTCCGCGGGAATCAGGCTGATAACTTCAGGAAAGACTTCGAATTGGTCAAGGTCGATGTAAGGATAGCCAAGCTGCCGGCTCAATGCCTGGGCTATTTCCTCTTCGGTCACAAAACCAAGGGCTACCAGAGCCGAACTGACCGGCAGATTATTCTTCTTCTGATAATCAAGGGCCTGCTTGAGCTGGTCCGCATCGATAATCTTTTCCCTCAGCAGGATGTCACCGAGTTTGGATGCCATTTTTTAAGAACCTTTCTACCATCAAAGACAAAATTTGTCAAAGGAAATTTTGCCCTCTACCATCGCGCACCAAGTTTCTGCTTGTTGTCCGATCCGGTCAATCCTCAATCACGACTATTCCGGGGGTGAAAATAACATTTTTTGTCTCACCCCTGAAGGGGCACAAAAGGGCTACCTTCAAACAATCCCTGCTATTCAACAGCATCAACCCTTCTGCGTCATCATCTTTAACCGATACGCTTGCGGATAATAATCCGGCTGGATAATTTTTTCAAGATTGTAAACAAAAATTTCAACTTTTGTCACTCCCGACCGACTAAATGTTCGGAAGCGGGAGAGCATAACGTTATGACCGCTGATGACATCAAGAATAACAGCCGAGAAATAATAAAGGCCATAATCGACAACACCCGGGACAGCATCTACGTGGTTTCTTCCCGCGGTTTTGAATTCGTCAACCAGGCCTTTGAACACCTCACCGGCTACTCCGAGAAGGAAATTCTGTCCAACTCTTTTAATTTCTTGAAGCTGGTTCACCCGGAAGACCGTAACCTTTTTTCAGTCAGGAAGACCGCTCCGGCCAAACCAAGCCTTCCTTCAGATTCCCGGCTGGTTGAATTTCGCCTCATAACCCGAAGCGGCGAACTCAGGTACGTGGAGGCCAGCACTTCCCAGCTCAAGGAAAACCCGGACCAGACCCTGACCATATTGAGAGATATCACCTCAAGAAAGAAAGCTGAGGAAGAACTTAACCAGACTCTGGAAAAACTCAGGAAGACCATGTCGGCCACAATCCAGGCCATTTCTCTGACCGTGGAGTCCAGGGATCCCTACACAGCCGGTCACCAGCGCCGGGTTTCCGACCTGGCCCGGTCTATTGCCACCAGGTTAATGCTGCCGACCGAACAAATAGATGAAATAAGGCTGGCCGCCCTGGTCCACGACCTGGGCAAGATCTCGGTTCCGGCTGAAATTCTGAACAAACCCGGCCGCCTGAACGAACATGAATTCAGCCTGATCAAGGACCACCCGCGGGTGGGCTATGAGATCATCCGGACCATAGAATTCCCCTGGCCGGTGGCTGAAATCATCTACCAGCACCACGAGCGGCTGGACGGCTCGGGGTATCCACAGGGATTAAAGAACGGCCAGATTCATCCCATGGCCAGGATCCTGGCCGTGGCCGACGTGGTGGAAGCCATGCTCTCCCATCGCCCTTACCGCTCGGCCTTCAGCCCTCAGGAGGTCATCCAGGAAATAAAGGTTAACCGCGGCCTGACCTATGACCCCCCGGCTGTTGACGCCTGCGTTGACGTCCTGCGCGAGAGATATCAGTTAGCCCGGGGCTGATACTTCCTTATGCCCGCTTAAGCCTTTTTGAATAATTAAACACCAGCCTTCTTCTTAACCTGTCAGGTCCTGCTGTTTTTCTCTTTTTTTGATGTCATCTTTTGATTTTGCGGCCTTCCCGTCTCTCTTAACTTCAGGAAGACTGTTCTAAGGCTCTGGCCCTTCCCGGGCATAACAGGCAGGCATTTCCTGTGCCGGGTGCCTGATTAACAGAGTTCCGGATAACAACCAGAACGTTCGCAGCCAGCGAACGCCAGGCCTTCTTTCACTGCTTTTCATCCCCTCTTCCCGAAACCGTAAGGCAATTAGGTCTTCCTGAGGAAGGTTTCCGGTACCGAGCAACGGTGCAATCAACCGGCCCGGGTTTTGCTTTTATTTTCTTCTATTACCCCACAGAACCAGAAAGAACCAGCCAGATTGAAATATCTAAAAAGAAGTTTGCAGCCAGGGTCGGGCTTATCCCGGGATGGCTGGAATACCGGAAGGCACCAAACAGGGGAAAATAAAAAACGCGCCTGGAGGGATTCGAACCCCCGACCCGCTGCTTAGAAGGCAGCTGCTCTATCCTACTGAGCTACAGGCGCACAGGTGCCACGTATCAGAAAATCGGGGAGATCGGATTTGAACCGACGACCTCCTGCTCCCAAGGCAGGCGCGCTAACCAGGCTGCGCCACTCCCCGTTTCCGGGTCTGAAAATCAAAAAGCACCAGGGCCTTCCCGCCCTGGTTTTTAGCTAAAATGTTAACAGAAAGGACCTTAAATTGTCAATTTAACAGGGGACAGTGAAACCGGGGCTCATTCCGGCTCCCGGCCCAGGGTCCTTTCTATCCTGGAACGGTCCAGCCTGATGATCACCGGGCGGCCATGGGGACACAGGCCGGGTGTTTCCGTGGAAAACAGTTCCGAGGCCAGGAATTCCATTTCTTCCCGGGCCAGGACCCGGCCGGCCTTGACCGCCGCCTTGCAGGCCATGGTGGCTATCATTTTTTCTCGCCTGGTCTGGAATTTGCCTTCTTCTTCGTCTTCCAGAAGAGACACCAGGATGTCCGAAGCTTCTTCTTCCCGGAAAACATCGGGGTATTCTTTCAGGGCAAAACTGAGCCCACCCATCGGTTCCAGCCTGAAACCAAGCTTCTCCAGCTCGGACTGCCAGTCCTGGTAATTAACCTGCTGTTTAGGCGTGAGTTCCAGCACCCGGGGAAAAAGGGTCTGCTTTGAGGCCCAGGCCCGCTCCCTTTCCAGCCGCCTGAATTTTTCAAAGAGTATTCGCTCGTGGGCATTGTGCTGGTCAATGATAAAAACCGCCTCTTCAGAAACGGCGACAATATAGGAATCAAGATACTGGCCAAGGACCCTAACCGGCGCCGTGGGCTCGCCAGAACCGGGTTCAGCCACAACCCTGGCCTTGAGAATAGACCGTTCAGCGGGAGCCACGAGCAGAGGCTCCTCCCCTTCCACCCCGGCTCCGGGTAAAAGGCCACCCGAAACCTCGCTTCCCGCTCTGATTGCCCGGCTGGTTTTCCCGGCTGAACCTGGAAATTCTTCCTGGCTTCCTCTTTCCCCGCCCACCGTTATCGGCTTGACCAGGCTTTCCTCCCTGGCCGCCAGTTCCACGGCTCTAAGGATCATCCTGAAGACCTTCTGCGGTTCCCTGAACCTGACCTCGGACTTGGCCGGGTGCACGTTGACATCAACCTGCTCGTAAGGAATTTCCAGGAAAACAAAGCCTTCGGGATTTCGCTGCTTTTCCAGCATTCCCAGGTAAGCCTGGGCCAGGGCCACCGTCAGCATCCGGTCTTTGACCGGACGCCGGTTGACGAAGAAAAACTGGTGCTGTCGGTCGAGCCGGCCAGAAAAGGGCCTGGAACTCAGGCCGTAAATCCTGTAATTTTCTTCCCCGTAATCCAGGCCCATCAGGTTATCCAGGACCTTTTTCCCGAAAAGCTGGTATACCCTTTCTTTTAATGACGATACGGCCGGGCAGTTGATAAGCTCTTTCTGATTATGCAATAGAACAAATTTTACCTCCGGAAAGGCCAGGGCGGTGGTGGTGAGGTAACTGGCCACCAGGCTTAGCTCCGACCGGTCTGACCGGAGAAACTTGCGCCTGGCCGGCAGGTTGAAAAACAGGTCCCTGACCTCAACCAGGGTTCCGCGGGGAAAGGCGCTTTCTATAAAGCGGAGCAATTTTTCGCCTTCTCTCTCTATCTGGAAACCTTTTTCTCCCGAACCGTCGCTGGTCTTCAGGGTCACCCTGGAAACCGCGGAAATGCTGGCCAGGGCTTCGCCCCGAAAGCCAAGGGTGGAAATCTTTTCCAGGTCAGCTTCGCCGGTTATCTTGCTGGTGGCATGACGTTTGAAGCATAAGGCCGCATCTTCCTGGGTCATCCCGCAACCATTATCCTGAACCCGGACGAGCTTCTTGCCGCCGTCAATAAGCTCCACCCTGATTTCGGTGGACCCGGCGTCAAGGGAGTTTTCCACCAGTTCTTTAACCACTGAGACCGGTCGTTCCACCACCTCACCGGCGGCAATCTTGCTGGCCACCTCTGGCCCCAGTATTCTTATCCTGCCCATCAGACCACTTCCCCCTGTGAAAGGCCCGGGCTGGCCTCGGTCAACCTGACCCGGGCCAGCTGACCGGGCTTCAATTCTTTATCGCTTTTAATCATGACCTTTATATAGTTGCCGGTGAGCACCTCAAACATGGACCCCTTTTTCTTGATGACAATTCCGGCCAGCACCCGGCCGATAAACATTTTCTTAAAGGCTTGATTCTTTTCCCGGGACAGCCGCCTCAGTTCCTCCGACCTCTTTTT
Source organism: Candidatus Aminicenantota bacterium (assembly GCA_013178315.1). GTDB lineage: Bacteria > Acidobacteriota > Aminicenantia > Aminicenantales > Saccharicenantaceae > Saccharicenans. The sequence continues at coordinate 1,275 of JABLWX010000003.1, read as the reverse complement.
CTTGATGTTTTCTGGAACCTGCTCCCAGCCGGCAGCCGGAGTCCCCGACCGCGGGGAGAAAGAAAAAACATGGAAATAATTCAGGGGCGATTCTCTTAGAAAATCTCGCAGGAAGTTAAAATCGGCCTCCTCTTCCCCGGGAAAGCCGACTATGATGTCCGCGCCCAGGCTGGCTTCCGGCCGTCCCGATCTCAGGAAATTTAGAATTTCCAGGTACTCGGCGGGGGTGCTTTTCCGGCCCATTCTCCGGAGCACCGGCTCGGAGGCATGTTGCAGAGAAAGATGGAAATGGGGGCATATTTTTTCTTCCGTCACCAGGAATTCGAGCAACAGCCGCGGCAGGAGTCGCGGGTCGAGAGAGCTCAGCCTGACCATCCTCAAGGCCTCTATGGCGGTGAGGGCCCGAAGCAGGTCGAGCAGCGATTTTGGCGGCTGGAGGTCTTGCCCGTAGGCGCAGAGGTGAATGCCGGCCAGTACTATCTCCTGGTAGCCCCGTTCGACAGCCGCCCTGGTGCATTCCACCACCTGTTCCAGCGAACGGCTCCGGCTCTTACCACGGAGCGAAGGAATTATGCAAAAGGTACAATGGGCATCGCAGCCGTCCTGAACCTTAACCAGGGCCCTGGACCGAAAAGATCTTCTTTCAGTTTTATCCTGGCTGGTTCCGGTAAGTGCCAGCAGTTCTTCGACCAGGCTGTCCTTCCGGGAATTGGGAATAACCCGGGAGACCGAACTGTTTCGGGCCAGCTCTTCGCGGGTTTTTTCGGCCAGGCAGCCGGTGATGACGATCCTGGCCCCGGGTGACTCCCTCTGGATTTTCTTCAAGAACTGCCTGACATCGGCCTCGGCCCGGGCGGTCAGGGCGCAGGCGTTGACCACCACCCACTCGGCCTGGCGCCAGTCACGGGCAACGGATATTCCAGCTTCCCCCAGCCGGTAGGACCAATCAAAAGCCTCAGCCTGGTTGACCCGGCAGCCGAAGTTATGGATGAAGACCGAGGTCATAATTTCTCTTTGAGCTTGTTTGAGCTCTCCTCCACCTTTTCGGCCATTTTCAGGCGATAGGAGCGAAGCCTGGCCTGGAGTTCAGGGTCTGAAACCGCCAGCATTGACACAGCCAGCAGAGCGGCATTGGCCCCGCCTGTTTTCCCCAGGGCCACCGTGGCCACCGGTATGCCCTTGGGCATCTGGACTATCGATAGCAGGGCATCGAGACCGGCCAGGGCCTGGCTTTCCACCGGAACGCCGATTACCGGGTAGATGGTATGGGCGGCC